>JAEWKY010000018.1 GCA_023457615.1 Actinomycetes bacterium
GCTCCGCGTCGCGGCGGGCGTCGCCGCGCGGGCGGCCGCGCGCGTGCGCGACCTCAGCGGCGGCAACCAGCAGAAGGTCTTCCTCGGTCGCACCCTCGACCGCGCCGGCACCCACGTGCTGCTCGTCGACGAGCCCACCCGCGGCGTCGACGTCGGCGGGCGGGCCGCCCTCCACGACCTGCTGCGCGCCGCGGCGGCCGACGGCCTCATCGTGCTGTTCACCTCGACCGAGACGGAGGAGCTGCGCGACCTCGCCGACGTGATCGTCACGATGCGCGACGGCCGGATCGTGCGCGTGCACTCCTCCCCGCCGTCGACGAGCGTGCTGCTGCGCGAGACGACCCACGACGAGGAGGCCGCCGGATGAGCCGCTACCTCCGCCTCGCGGTCGTCGTCGCCCTCGTGGTCGTCGCCCTCGCGCTCGCCCTCACGACCGAGCGCTTCGTGTCGTGGGAGAACGCGCGCGCGATCCTCAGCTCGTCGGCCGGCATCGGCATCGTCGCGATCGGCGCGGGCTACATCACGATCGTCGGCTCGATCGGCTCGCTCGCGACGTCGCAGTCGGTGTCGCTGCTGGCGATGATCTTCATGGTCGCGCAGGCCTGGGGGCTGCCGGCCGCGATCCTCGCCGCGGTCGTCGTCGGCGCGCTCCTCGGCGCCGTGCAGGGACTCGCGATCGGCGCCCTCGCGGCGAACCCGATCGTGCTCACGGTCGCCGTGGGCTTCGCGCTCGTCGGCGTCTCGACGTGGGCGACGGGAGGACGCATCGTGGCGCCGACCGGCCCGGGCTTCGACGCGCTCAACGCGACACCGCTCGGCATCCCGCTCGCCGTCTACGTGCTCGTCGGCCTCGCGATCCTCAACGAGGTCGTCCTGCGCACGACGACCCTGGGCCGCCAGGTGCCGCTCGTCGGCGAGAACCGCCGCGCCGCGCGGGCCGCGGGGCTTCCCGTCACGCGCGTCACGGTGTTCGCCTGGACGATGTTCGGGGCGATGTCGGGCGTCGGCGCGATCTTCCTCGGGGCGTTCAACCGGCAGGCGAACATCACCCTCGCCGGCAACCTCACGTTCGACGTGATCGCCGCCGTGCTCGTCGGCGGCATCGCGATCGCGGGCGGCCGGGGGTCGGCGGTCGGGGCGCTGCTCGGCGCCGTCGCCATCTCGGCGATCACCAATCTGCTGCTGCTCCGGGGCTTCGACACCGGGGCCCAACTGCTCGTCAAAGGACTGCTCGTGGTCGTCATCCTCGTCGTGCTCCAGCTGCGCACCCGGGAGGCGGAGCGATGAGGGGCTTCTTCGCCGGCCGGCCGGAGCGGCTCGTCCCGGCCGTCTCGATCGTCGTCGTGGCGCTCGCCGTCGTCGTGCTCCCGCTCGTCGCGGGGCGCGGCCTGCGCGTGTTCGACCTGTTCAACGGGTTCCAGGGCGCCGCGCAGTTCGGGTTCATCGCGCTCGCGCTCGGCCTCACGATGATCGCGGGCGAGTTCGACCTCTCGGTGACGGGCGTGCACGTGCTCGGCGGCGTGATCGCCGTCGCGGTCGGCGGACAGGATCCGGCGCTCGGCGTGCTCGCGGGAGTCGGGGCCGGACTCGCGGTCGGACTCCTCCAGGGCATCGTGATCGCGGTGACCCGCGCGCCGTCGCTCGCGGTGACCCTCGGCACCCTCATCGCGACGCTCGGGCTCACGAGCATGCTCTCCGGCGGTCTCAGCCTCACCTACGCCAACACGGCCGTGACGCTCGCGGTCGATCAGCCGGTGCTCGGCATCCTCTCCCCGCGCAGCCTCATCCTGCTCGGGGTGGTGCTGCTCGCGGCCGGCATCCTCACCGCGACGCGTCTCGGGCGCGAGCTGCGCGCGATCGGCAGCGACCGACGCGCCGCCCGGGTCGCGGGAGCCCCGGTGGGCCGACTCGTGGTCGGCGTCTTCGCCGCGTCGGGCGCCCTCGCGGCCCTCGGCGGCGTGCTGCTCGCGTTCAGCTTCTCGTCGGCGAACCCGAGCCCCGGGCCGCAGCTGCTCATCCTCGGCATCGTCGCGGCGCTCGTCGGCGGACTCTCGCTGTCGGGTGGGCGCGGGCATCCGCTGGGCATCCTGCTCGGCGTGATCGCCGTCGCGTTCGTGGGGCAGCTGACGACGATGCTCGGTCTGCCGTCGTTCCTCACCCAGCTCACCTTCGCCGCGTTCCTCGTCGTCATCGCGATCGTCGACGCGCCGGGGCTGCGCGACGCCGTGACGCGGGTGCGGTCGTGGCGGGAGGGCGGCACGCGCCCCCGGGAGGCGGATCAGCCGGCGACGACGACGCCCGTGCGGTAGGCCCAGACGACCGCCTGCAGCCGGTCACGCGCGCCGGTCTTGGTCAGGATGCCGCCGAGGTGGTACTTGACCGTCGTCGGCTCGATGAACAGCCGCTCGGCGATCTCGGCGTTGCTGAGTCCCTCGGCGAGCAGCGCGAGCACCTCGAGCTCGCGCTCGGTGAGCGGCGCCGGCAGGTCGGGCTGCGTGGGGGAGGGGGAACGTCGCGTCGCGAACTCGGCGAGCACGCGACGGGTGAGGCGCTGGTCGAGCGTCCCCTCGCCCGCGGCCACCGAGCGGATCGCGCCGAGCAGGGTCTGCTCGTCGGCGCCCTTCAGCAGGAATCCCGACGCGCCGGCCTCGAGAGCGCCGAACACGTAGTCGTCGAGATCGAAGGTCGTCACGACGAGCACGGCGGTGCGCGACTCCGGGCCGCCCGTGATCGCGCGTGTCGCGGCGATGCCGTCGAGGCCCGGCATCCGGATGTCCATGCAGACGACGTCGGGCCGGAGGGCGCGCACGACCTCGACCGCCTCGGCGCCGTCGCGCGCCTCGCCGACGACGCGGATGTCGTCCGAGGCCTCGAGCAGCACGGTGAGGCCGGCCCGCACGATCGCCTGGTCGTCGGCGATGACGGTCGTGATCATGCGGAGGCCCTCTCGATCGGGATGGTCAGCACGTTGACCCAGCCGCCGTCCGCCGCGGGGCCCGTCGTGAGTCGCGCGCCGATGAGCTCCGCGCGTTCGCGCATCCCGAGCAGGCCGTAGCCCTCCGATCCCGGCTCCGCCCCGGCGCCCGGGCCGTTCGCGACCGACAGCCGCACCTCGGTCGCGCCGTGCGCCACCTCGACGACGACGGCGCTGCCGGGCGCGTGCCGGGCCGCGTTCGCGAGCGACTCCTGCAC
>JAEWKY010000019.1 GCA_023457615.1 Actinomycetes bacterium
GCCCGGGGTCGCCCGGTCGCGGTCACCGACCGGGGTGCGCTGTCGGCCTCGCCCGCGGTGCTCGTGTCGCCGACCGGGGCGCGCCGCGACCTCACGGCGTGGGCGGGTCCGTGGCCGCTCGAGGAGCGCTGGTGGGACCCGGCGTCGGCGGTGCGCGCGCAGCGGTTCCAGGTGGTCGACACGCACGGCGAGGCGTGGCTCCTCGTGCTCGACGGCCGGGGGTGGTGGGCGCATGGCCGGTACGACTGAGCTACTCCCCGGGTCGCACGCGGCGGTAGCCGGTGCCGTCGGGGAACCGCTCGAGCAGCTCGGCATCCACGAGGTAGCGCCGCAGCACGGCGACGTCGTCGGCGTAGCGGTAGAGCCGGTCGTTGGTCTGCGCCTCGGTGAGGTCGCCCTCCTCGCCGTGCGGGAAGGCGCGGTCGGCGATCCAGCGCAGCAGCAGGGCACGGTCGGCGTCGCGCCGCGGGTAGCGGTCGATCGCGCCGTCGCCGCGTCGCAGGAACCGCCGGGCGAACTCGTCGGGCACCGGATCCGGCCGGGAAGCGCACACGGGTCAGAGCTCCTTCCGCAGGATCCAGCGCTCCCGGCCGCCCGAGTGGGCGGTCGTCTCGGCGACGCGCGTGAAGCCGTGCTCCTCGAAGAGCGCCGTCGTGCCGACGTAGCCGGAGATCACGTCGACCCGGTCGTTCCCCACCTCCGCCGGGTAGCCCTCGACCACCTCGGCGCCGTTCCGGCGCGCGTGCGCGACGGCGCCGTCGAGCAGGTGGTGCATGAGCCCCTGCTTGCGGTACCCCGCGCGCACGACGAAGCAGACGATCGACCATGCGTCGCGCTCGTCGAGGAACGGGATGGTGCGCGAGTTCATGAGCCGCCGATACGTGGAGCGCGGGGCGACCGAGCACCAGCCGGCGACCTCCCCGTCGACGTAGACGAGCACCCCCGGCCCGGGCTCGGTCGCGCACTCGCGCTGCATGTACGCCGGACGTTCGTCGTTCGAGACGCGCGAGTCGCGGTAGTTCATGCACCAGCAGCCCCCGCCGCCGGGCTTCTTCACCCCGACCACCTCGAAGAAGTCGTCGTAGCGGCCCACGGCCGAGCGCACCTCGATCGTCGAGTCGACCGTCACCTTCGGCTGTGCCATGGCCGCAGCCTACGGCGGGCCGGCGACGGGGCGACGCTCCGGGAACGCCGGCTCAGGGGACGACGGCTGAGGGAACGCCGGCTCCGGGGACGACGCTGATGGGCGGCTGGCACAACCCGCCCTACGACTGGAGCGAGCTCGAGCGGCGGATGTCGGGGCACAAGCCCCAGCCCGACGGCGCGACGGCGCACCACCACCGGCCGAAGTACGTCGCGCCGTCGCTCGAGCCGCCGACGCTGCCGAACGGCGATCCCGAGCCGCTCGTGCCCTACGCCGAGCTGCACGCGCACTCGGCGTACTCGTTCCTCGACGGCGCCTCGATGCCCGAGCATCTCGTCGAGGAGGCGAAGAGGCTCGGGCTCACGGGCATCGCGATCACCGACCACGACGGCTTCTACGGGGCGGTGCGCTTCGCCGAGGCCGCCCTCGCCCACGGGATGCCGAGCGTCTACGGCGCGGAGCTCTCGCTCGGCCTGCGCACGCCGCAGAACGGCATCCCGGATCCGGAGGGCGCCCACCTGCTCGTGCTCGCCCGCGGCACCGAGGGCTACCACCGGCTCTCGAAGGCGCTCACCCGGGCGCACCTCGAGGGCGGGGTGAAGGGCCGCCCGGTCTACGACCTCGACGTCCTCGGCGAGCTCGCGGGCGGGCCGGCCGACGGGCGCTGGGCGGTGTTGAGCGGATGCCGCAAGGGCACCGTGCGGCAGGCGCTCGAGACGCACGGGCGGCAGGCGGCGGCGCGCGAGCTCACGGCTCTCGTCGAGCGGTTCGGCCGCGACAACGTCGTCGTCGAGCTCACCGATCGCGGCGATCCCCTCGACTCCGATCGCAACGACGCCCTCGCCGGCCTCGCGCGCGACCTCGGGCTGCCGATCCTCGCCACCGGCAACGTGCACTACGCGCGGCCCGAGCGCGCGCCGCTCGCCACCGCTCTCGCCGCCGTGCGGGCCCGCGCGAGCCTCGACCAGCACGAGCCCTGGCTGCCCGCGGCGGGCGGCGCCTACCTGCGCTCGGGCTTCGAGATGCGGCAGCGCTTCGCGCGGTACCCCGGCGCCGTCGACTTCTCGGTCGAGCTCGCGCGCGAGACGGCGTTCGAGCTGCGCAGCGCCACCCCGCGACTGCCGCAGCTCGACGTGCCCGAGGGGATGACGCTCATGGGCTGGCTCGAGGACGAGACCTGGCGGGGGGCGGAGCGCAAGTACGGGCCGAACCTGCCCGAGGGCCACCGCCGCCGACTGCAGAGCGAGCTCGACGTCATCGCGGCGAAGGACTTCCCGGGCTACTTCATGCTCGTCAAGGACATCGTCGACTTCGCCCGGCGCTCCGGCATCCTGTGCCAGGGTCGCGGCAGCGCAGCATCCAGCGCCGTCTGCTACGTGCTCGGCATCACGGCGATCGACGCGATCTCCTACGAGCTGCCGTTCGAGCGCTTCCTCTCGAGCATCCGCGACGAGGAGCCCGACATCGACGTCGACTTCGACTCCGACCGGCGCGAGGAGGTCATCCAGTACGTCTACGAGCGCTACGGCCGCGAGAACGCCGCCCAGGTCGCGAACGTCGTCACCTACACGCCGCGCAACGCCGTGCGCGACATGGCCAAGGCGCTCGGCCACGGCCCCGGGCAGCAGGATGCCTGGTCGAAGCGGCTCGAGCGCTGGGGCGATCCCGTGATCGAGGATCTGCGCGACATCCCGCGCCCGGTGCTCGACCTGTCGGGCGAGCTGCTCGGCTTCCCGCGGCATCTCGGCATCCACTCGGGCGGCATGGTGATGACCGAGCGTCCGATCGGCGAGGTCGTGCCCATCGAGCACGCGCGCAAGGACAAGCGCACCGTGCTGCAGTGGGAGAAGGACGACTGCGCCTGGATGGGGCTCGTCAAGTTCGACCTGCTGGGGCTCGGGATGCTCTCCGCCCTGCAGCACTCGTTCGACTGCATCCGGGATGCCTTCGGGCGCGAGCTCACGCTCGACACGATCCCGAAGGAGGAGGAGGCGACCTACGACGCGCTCTGCCGCGCCGACGCGATCGGCATCTTCCAGGTCGAGAGCCGAGCGCAGATGGGGCTCCTCCCCCGGCTGCAGCCGCGGCGCTTCTACGACCTCGTCATCCAGATCGCGCTCATCCGGCCGGGTCCGATCCAGGGCGGCGCCGTGCACCCCTTCGTGCGCCGCAAGCTCGGGGAGCCCTTCGAGTACCTGCATCCCGAGCTCGAGCCGATCCTCGAGAAGACGTTCGGCGTGCCGGTGTTCCAGGAGCAGGTGCTCAAGGTCGCGCGCGACCTCGGTGGGCTGGATGCCGAGGAGGCCGATCTGCTGCGGCGCTCGCTCGGCTCGAAGCGCGGCAGGGTGCGCATCGAGTCGCTGCGCGAGAAGCTCGCCGTCGGGCTGCGGGCGAAGGGCCTCGACGACGACGGCATCGACACGATCTACGGGCAGATCCAGGCCTTCGCGAACTTCGGGTTCGCCGAGAGCCACGCGCTGTCGTTCGCGCTGCTCGTCTACGCCTCGTCCTGGCTCAAGCTGCACTACCCGGCGGCGTTCCTCGCCGGGCTGCTGCGCGCACAGCCGATGGGCTTCTACTCCCCCGCGACGCTCGTCGCCGACACCCGGCGGCACGGCGTGGAGGTGCGGCGTCCCGACATCCTGCGCTCCGCGGTCTTCGCGAGCGTCGAGCCGCTGACCGGGGAGGGGGTGCAGTCCGAGACGGGCCTCGACGCGTGCCTCGGGGTGCAGCCGCCCGTGCGGGAGCGGTTCGACCGCGACGCCCCGGACACCAACCCCGCGCACCGCCGCGACGGGAACACGGCGGTGCGGCTCGGCCTCGCGGGGGTGCGCGGCATCGGCGAGAACGCGGCCCGGAAGATCGTCGCCGAACGCGACGGGCCGCGCGGTCCCTTCCGATCGATGGAGGACCTCGTGCGGCGGGTCGGCCTCACCGCGACGCAGCTCGAGGCGCTCGCCTCCGCCGACGCGTTCGAGCCGTTCGGGCTCGACCGGCGCGAGGCGCTGTGGCGTGCGGGGACGGCGGCCGGCGATCGTGCCGAGTTCCTGCCGCAGACCGTCGTGACGGTGCAGCCGCCGCTCTTCGGCGACCCGACGTCGTTCGAGGTGCTGCGCGACGACCTCTGGTCGACCGGCATCTCGGTCGACGACCACCCCGTCGCGCACCTGCGGGCGGCACTCGACGAGCGCGGCGTGCTGAGCTCCGCGGCGCTGCGCACGCACGAGCCGGGTCGCCGGGTCGAGGTCGCCGGCCTCGTCACCCACCGCCAGCGACCCGGTACCGCGAGCGGCATGACCTTCATGAACCTCGAGGACGAGCACGGCTGGGTCAACGTCGTGTGCTCGGTCGGGGTCTGGAAGCGCCATCGCCGCGTGGCCCGGGAGTCGGCGGCCCTGCTCGTGCGCGGCATCCTGGAGCGCTCTCCGGAGGGGGTGACCAATCTCGTCGCCGACGCCTTCGAACCGCTCAGCGCCGGGGTCCTGCACCGGTCGCGCGACTTCCACTGAGTCGGCGCCGCCGCGCCGGCCCCGGGAGCGGCCCCTGCGCGCCGGGCCGTCCTCCCCCGGGCGGGGGCTATGCGGAGAGTGAGTGCGCGGGCTACCGTCGGGACGTCCCCCGCAGCCGGGGACGCGTCGCACCCCGAGGACCCTCCGTGCCGCTCCCCTCGCTCCTGCGTCTCGGCCTCAGCGCCTGGTACGCCTTCTCGCTCCTCGAACGCGCTCACGAGCCGAAGCCGCGCGACAGCCCCGAGGTGCGCACGGGCGACCCCGACGCCGACCGCATCCTGCTGCTCGGCAACGGGCCCTGCCACGGCTGGGGCGTGCTGACGCACCAGCTCGGGCTGCCCGGGCAGCTCTCCCGCGCGATGCGCGCCCGCACGGGCCGCGCGTGCGACGTCGACTACGTCGGGGCGGAGTCGATGAACGCGCGCTCGGCCCTGGCCTGGCTCGGCGACCGCGAGGTCGCCCCCTACGACGCCGTCGTCGTGGTCGTCGGCGTGAACGACGCCGTGCGCCGCACCCCGGTCGCCGAGTGGCGTGACGCCCTCGTCGACCTGGCCTCCGCGGTGACCCCGCGACTGCGCCGCGACGCCCGCCTCTACCTCGCGGGGATGCCGCCGATCCGCTCGATCGCGGGCTACGACAACCTCGCGGGCCGGATCGCCGAGCCGCATCGCCGACGGCTCGAGGCGGCCACGCGCGACGTCGTGCGCGAACTCGGCCTCCCCGAGCTCATCC
>JAEWKY010000020.1 GCA_023457615.1 Actinomycetes bacterium
CGGCTCGTGGGCGCGGCGCCGGAATCCGACCTGCGCGGGGCCGGTCCGCTGCGGCAGGTGACGCGCCGCCGGGTCGCGGGACGCGTGCTGCTCGCGGGCGACGCCTCGGGCTACGTCGACGCGCTCACCGGGGAGGGGCTGCGGATCGGGTTCGCCCAGGCCCGCGCCGCCGTCGCCGCGATCGTCGCCGACGACCCCGCGTCGTACGAGCGGGCGTGGGAACGCGAGACCCGCGACTTCCGGAGGCTCACGGGCGCGCTCGTGCGGCTCGCCTCGTCGCCGCTGCGCGGTGCCGTCGTGCCCGCCGCGGCGCGGCTGCCCGGGCTGTTCGGAGGAGCCGTCGAGCTGCTCGCGCGCTAGCCGCCCCGGACGGGGGGTGCCCGGGTAGGGGAAAACCCCTACCCGGTGCGGACGATCGGCCGCGAGGCTCGAGATGCCGGGGGCGGGACTCGCCGCGCCCGCGCGTCCGGGGGTCTCATCATGTCGTTCCGTCGTCCGCGTCGTCTCGCGCGACTCCGTCGCGCGCTCGCCGTGCTCCTCGTCTCCGCGCTCGCCGCGGGGCCGCTCGCGCTCGTCGGCGCGACCCCCGCCTGGGCGGCGGGAACGCTCGGCCTCACGCAGCAGCTGTCCTTCGGCGGCTCGGCCGGCGCCGACCTCGAGGTGCCCTCCGGCTCCTCGCTCGTGCTCGCGCTGAACTTCAGCTGCGGGGGCCAGGACTGCGTCGACGGCGTCGTCACCGCCGTCATCCCCGCGGGGCTCCAGGTGGGGAGCGTGGCCGTCGTCGCGGGAGCGTCGAGCACGGTCGTGGGCAACACGATCACGGTCACCCTCCCGCCGACTCTGACCGCCGGGAGCGCCGGGCAGATCACCGCGGTCGTGACCGTGCCGTCGTGGTCGACCGCCGACGGAGCCGTCTTCGCCTGGCAGTCGACCCTGCAGGGCACGGGGTCGGCGACCGCGACGTCGAACTCCGTCTCGATCACGAGTCGCGCGCAGAGCGTCACGTCGGCGTCGATCGCCAAGACGGCGGGCGGCACGACCGACGAGCCCGTGAACTACGTCGGCCAGGCGTGCGTCCAGGCCGCGCCCAACGCCTCGGCGGTCGCCGTCGCGGCGGGCGCGGTCGCCGTCGTGACCCTGCCCCCGGGCGCGGTCTTCCGCTCGGCCGAGGGCGGCAACCACGCCGCGGGCCAGATCACCTGGATCCTCCCGCAGGTCGCGGGATGCGCCGCGCTGCCGTTCGTGGTCGAGTACCCGTCCTCCGACCCGGCGAACGGCGTGGGCGGCGACAAGACCGTGACCGTCTCGTGGAGCGGCAACTTCGTCGGCGAGGCCGGCACGATCCCGCTCGGCTCGGCCCAGACGACCGACACGCTCGTCGCGCCCGTGGTCGACGTGCGGTTCTCGAAGTGGTCGTTCTCGTCGTCGGCGGCCACGACGACGGGCATCACGTGGTTCCTCGCCCTCGGCAACCACGGCAACACGACGGCGGACGAGCTGCGGATCACCGACGACATCCCGGACCCGATGCAGGTGACCTCGATCGGCGCCTCGATGCCGACGATCGGCACGACCCCCGGCGAGGTGTGGATCGCCTCGAAGTACGGCGCCGACGGCGTCGACGGGACGGGCGACGACGGCGTCGCGGTGCTCGCGGCGGAGCTGCCCGTCTCCGGCGCGGGAGTCGGGATCGGCGTCTACGGCTCCGGCACATGGCCGAGCGGCGCGGCCCAGCTCCCCGCCGACGACCTCGTCGTGAGCGTCGAGGTCGTCATGTACCAGGTGCCTCCGGGAGCTGGCGGCGATCGCGTCTCGATCGCGGCGACGGTGCTCGAGGAGTCGTGGGGCGGCGTGACGACCCAGGTCGGCGACGTCGTGACGAACACCGCGAGCTACACCTCCCACATCGTGTCGGGAGCCCTCGACGAGACCGACACCGTCGACCGCTCGCACCAGCTCACGATCGCCCCGCAGGTGACGACGATCACGCCCATGCTCGGCGGCGGCGGCACGCTCGCGCCGGGGGTGCGCACGGGCACCGGCTCGCTCAGCGGCACCGCGGGCCCGTTCCCGCTGCGCAACCCCGTCTTCACCCTCATCGTCCCGAGCATGATCGACCTCACCTCCTGGACCCCCTCGTCGACGACGGTGCTGCCGGCTCCGACCCTGACGACGGTGCCCGACTGGGCCGGCGGCACCTCGACGCTGTACCGCTGGACCTATCCGGCGGGCACGGTGCTCGCGCCCGGCACCGGCTACTCGATCGACTGGTCGGTGGAGCTCGACGAGCAGGCCTGGGGCACGCTCGCGATGCGCGGATACGTCTCGTCGTCGAGCGACCCCTACGGCTGCACGTGGAACTTCTTCGAGGGCGGTCCCGACGCCGAGGACAAGGACGGCGACGGCGACACGGCCGAGACGCTCTGCAACTGGAACACCTCGTTCAGCCCCGCACCGAGCACCTCCGCCTCGGTGCGCATCGAGGTCGACAGCGCCTACAGCGCGGGGTTCGAGACGGGTACCGTCTACACCGCCCCGGGGAGCGCCGACACCTACCGCGTCGCGATGCGGAACTCGGGCACGCTCCCGGTGAGCGACGTCGTCGTCGTGGCGACGCTGCCGCGACCCGGCGACACCACGATCCTCACGGGCGCCGGGCGGAACCCCGCGACGACGACCTTCCCCGTGCTGCTCACCGGCGCGGCGACCGGAGCGACACCCGGCACGACGCCGACGATCTGGTACGACACCGTCGCGTCGCCGTGCCTGCCCGAGCTCGGCAGCTCGCCCGCGGGGTGCGCGCCCGCCGACTGGTCGACGACCCTCCCGGCCGACCCGTCGACCGTCGCGGCGATCAAGATCGACTACGGATCGGCGACGCTCGATCCCTTCACGACCTGGTCGGTCGACCTCCCCGTGATCGCACCGGCGACGGGCGCGACCGAGCCCGAGTTCGCCGCGATCAACCCCGACCCGACCGACCCCGCGGGCGACGAGCGCGCGGCGGGCTCCGCCGCCTTCGCGGTGCGCACGCAGTCGGCGACCACGCTCACCGCGGAGTCGGCGGTCGTCACCCTCCGCATCCCGAACGTCGACGGCGCGGCCGGCGTGCCTCCGACGGCCGACGACCTCACGTCGACGGGCGTGGGCGTGGCCGTGCAGTCGGTGACCCCGCACGTGCCGACGGGCGGCTCGATCCGCCTGCTCGACGGCGCGACGGAGGTCACGACCCTCGTCGTCCCGGGAGAGGGCGAGTACTCCGTCGACCCGGCGGGCGTCCTCACCTTCCGGCCCGTGCTCGGGTTCCAGGGCGTCGCGTCGCCCGTGCGGTACGTCGTGCGCAACGCGTTCGCCGTGACCGCGACCGCCGGCTACACGGCGACGGTGACCCCTCCCGCGGCCCCCACCCCGCCGGACCTCGTCTCGGTCGAGGTGCTCCCGCAGCGCACGCAGAGCGTGAGCATCACCGTCCCGACCGGCGGTCTCGCCCGCCTGCTCGGACCGGGGAACGTCGCGCTGACCACCCTCGACGTGCCCGACGAGGGCCGGTACGTGCTCGACCCGGCCACGGGTGTCGTCACGTACACGCCGGCGCTGGGCTTCGTCGGCACGCCGGCGCCGATCTCGTACCGCGTCACCGACGCCTACGGGCAGTCGGCGGACGCCGAGTACGCCGCGGGCGAGGTGTCGGCGCTCGCGACGGTGATCGGCGGGGCCGTCGTCGGCGTGACGGTGCTCGGCGTGACGGGCGCCGTGATCGACGGGACCGTGCGGCTAGCCTTGCTCCTCGGAGGGATCGGCGCGCTCCTCGTCGCGCGGGAGAGGCGGAGGGCGTGGTCGAGGATGCTGGCCGGGTGACGCCGCTCGACGCCCCGGCGCGCGTGCTGCGGGTCGCCCTCGTCGACGACCACCCGCTCTACCGCGACATGCTGAGCGGGGTGCTCGCGCTCGAGCCCGGCCTCGAGGTCGTCGCGCAGTGCGACAGCCTCGCGTCCGCGCGCGCCGCGATCGCCCCGGGCGAGGTCGACGTCGCGATCCTCGACGCCGACCTGCCCGACGGCAGCGGGGTCGTGCTCGGGACGGCGCTGCGCCGCGCGGATCCGCGCCTCGGCATCCTGCTCGTCTCGAGCCACGACGTCATGGAGTACCTCATCGACCTGCCCGGTGACGTGCGCCAGGGCTGGGGATACCTCTCGAAGAACTCGCCGCTCTCGACGCGGCAGACGGTGGTCGACGCGATCCAGGCCGTCTCGCGTGGGATCACGGCCCTCGATCCCGACCTCGTGCGTCGCGCCCGGCCGCGGGTCGGCTCGCCGCTCGCGCAGCTCAGTGCGCGCCAGCTCGACGTCCTGCGGCTCGTCGCGCGGGGCCTGTCGAACGCGGGCGTCGCCGAGCAGCTCGGCATCTCGGCTCGCTCGGTCGAGAACCACCTCAACCTCATCTACGCCGCGCTCGGCGTTCCCGAGGGCGGCAATGCGCGCGTCAGCGCGGTGCTGAGGTTCATCGAGGACTCGAGCCGTGTCTAGCGACGCCGGCCACGCGCGCGACCGCGTGCGGTACCGGCGCATCCTCGGGATGTCGACGGGCATCCTGCTCCTGACCTTCGCGGCGGGCTCGGCGGCTCAGGGGCCGCTCCTGACGCTGGTCGGATCCCCGGTCGCCCCGGAGACGGCGGGCGCCTTCACCGCGCGCCTGGTCGTCAATCTCACCGCGAGCCTGCTCGTCGTGCTCGGGGCGCTCGCGGTGCCGGTCGCGCGCCTCGGCTGGCCCGCGCGCGTCGCCGCGCTCGCCGCGGTCGCGCTCACGGCGGGGGTCGTGCGCTCTGGTCTCCAGCTGCTCGCGGGCATCCACGCTCTCGACGAGCCGGCCAGGCT
>JAEWKY010000021.1 GCA_023457615.1 Actinomycetes bacterium
AGCGCGAGGCGCGCGCCCGCGGCGGTGGCGGACGCGACGAGGAGGTCGCGCAGGGCCGGCACGTCGACCTCCACCGAGGCCGCGTCGAGCGCCGCCCCCGAGACGGCGTCGGCCCGCAGGGCGGGGAAGAGCGCGACGGCGTCGTCGACGGCGAGCGGCTCGAGGTCGTCCATCTCGGCGAGGAGGTGCGCGAGGTGTCCAGGGTTGTCGGCGCGATCGAGCCAGACGAGGGGGCGCGGGGTCACGAGGCCGCCCGGGAGGTCGTCGAGCAGGCGGAGCGTCGCGGCGGTGAAGCGACGGATGGGAGCCGGGCCGTAGGTGGGCTGCGACTGCTGCGCCGACCGGCCGCTCGTGTGCGCGAACAGTCGCGGCTCGCGTTCGACGAGCGCGACGCGGCAGCGCGGGGCGAGCGCGGCGGCGAGCGAGAGGCCCGCGATGCCGCCGCCCACGACGACGACGTCGGTACTGGTCACGGCGTAATGATCATCCCAAACAGGTTGCTCTTGCAACTTTCCTTACAACCCCGCATGATGATCCCCACGAAGGAGGGCTCATGGCCGATCAGACCCCGTTGATCGCGTGGCTCGAGTCGCTCGCCGCCCAGGCGACGTCGACGCGCACCACGGAGAAGCTCAAGGACGCCCTCGTGCAGAACCCGTCGCGCGCCTCCTACGCCTCGATCTCGGAGGTCTCCTCGCTGGCCGAGCTCAACATGGCCGCGATCACCCGCACCGCGCAGAGCTGGGGGTTCTCCGGCTGGCCCGACCTCCGCGTCGAGCTGCGCAGCCGCTACCTCGAGTCGCTCAGCTTCACCGAGGTCGCCTCCGAGCGCCGCACGAGCTCGCCCTCCGATCACGTCTCCGGCTCGCTCGACGCCGACCGTCGCGCCCTCATCAGCACCTCGTCGACGATCGACGTGGAGGCCGTCCGCGCGGTGGCCGGCCTCGCCGCGGGCGCGCGCCGGCGGGTCGCGATCGGCGGCGGCACGTACAAGTCGGTCGCCGACCTGCTCGCGACGTACTTCACCCTCGCGGGCTACCCGACCACCTCGCCCAACGAGACCTCCGGCGTCGTCGGCGCGCTGACCGACCTCGGTCCGGGCGACGTCATCTTCGGCGTCGACCTCTGGCGCGGCTACGCGTCGACGCTCGAGGCGCTCGCGCTCGCGCGCGAGAACGGCGCCGTCGTCTGCCTCATCACCGACCGGGGCGCCTCCCATCTCGCCGACGTCGTCGACCACCTGTTCCACGTCTCGAGCGAGTCGTCGACGTTCTTCCCGACCCTCGTCCCCGCCTTCGCGCTCGTGAACGCCCTCGCGGCCGAGCTGGCATCCCTCGACCCCGGCGTCGCCGAGGCCTCCTCGCAGCGCTTCGAGCAGATCTGGCGCCGGATGGGCTTCGACGAGAAGCACGGAAACCCCGAAAGGAAACCCCGATGACGAAGCCGCTCCAGATCGGCCTGATCGTGTTCCCCGGCATGACCCAGCTCGACGCGACCGGTCCCCTGCAGGTCTTCACGAGCATCCAGATCTTCGCCCCCGACCCCGGCGTGCAGGTGCACCTGCTGTGGAAGGACCTCGAGCCCGTGCCGACCGACGCCGTCATGACGCTCACGCCGACGATGACGTTCGCCGACTGCCCGCAGCTCGACGTGATCTGCGTGCCCGGCGGCCAGGGCACCGACGCGCTCGTCACCGATCCCGAAGTCGTCGACTTCGTGCGGCGCCAGGGCGAGAAGGCGGCGTGGGTGACCTCGGTGTGCACGGGCGCGCTCGTGCTCGGGGCGGCCGGGCTGCTCGAGGGCTACCGCGCCGCGACGCACTGGACCTCGATGCACCACCTCGAGGAGCTCGGCGCGATCCCGACGCACGAGCGCGTCGTCGTCGACCGCAACCGCGTCACCGGCGGCGGCGTCACGGCGGGCATCGACTTCGCGCTCACCCTCGTCGCCGAGCTCGTCGACCGTCCGACCGCCGAGGTCATCCAGCTCCGCATGGAGTACAACCCCGCGCCGCCGTTCGGCGCGGGCCACCCGAGCACCGCCCCCGCCGAGGTCGTCACCCGGTACACGGAGCGGGTCGCGCCGAACATGGCGCAGCGCGCGGAAGCCGTGGCGGAGGCCGCGGCGCGCCTCGCGAGGTAAGCAGTCTGACCCAACCCGGCAGGCACCGTCCCACGCATCATCCATCCGAGAGAGGACGCACCACATGTTCACCACAGCACGTCCCCGGTGGGGCCGGGCCCTCAAGGCCACCGCCCTCGCCGTCGCCGCCGCAGCAGCACTGACGCTCGCCGGCTGCACCCCGGGCGGGAACGGCGAGCCCGCCGCCCCGTCCGACACCCTCACCGTCGCGGTCAGCACGCCGCCGATCAGCATGGACCCGACGACGGCGGGCAACGGCCTGCCGCTCGCCTGGTACATGGCCCTGCCGTACGAGCCGCTCATCCAGCGCGACCCCGACGGCGACACCGCGCCGGGTCTCGCGACCGAGTGGGCGTACTCCGAGGACCGCCTCTCGTTCGTGCTCCAGCTGCGCGAAGGCGTCACCTTCAGCGACGGCGACGAGCTCACCGCCGAGGGCGTCGTGGCCTGGCTCGACCACTACAAGGCGAACGGCACCTTCTCGGGCAACTGGTTCGCCAACGTGACGGGCTTCGAGGCCACCGGACCCCTCGAGGTCACGGTGCGACTCAGCTCGCCCGACCCGATGCTGCCCTGGGCGTTCGGCCAGGCGGGCAACGCGGGTGCGATCGTGTCGCCGACGGGACTCGAGAACGCCGAGAGCCTCGGCACCGAGACCCACGGCGCCGGCCCCTACATGCTCGACTCGGCGGCCACGGTCGCCAACTCGAGCTACGTCTTCGTGAAGAACCCGAACTACTGGAATCCCGACACCCAGTACTACGAGAAGATCGTCTTCACGGTCATCCCCGACCAGAACTCGACCCTCTCGGCGCTGCGTTCCGGCCAGGTGCAGGTCGCGCAGGGCTCGTCGGCGACCGCCGAGGCGGCGCGCGACGCGGGGCTCGAGGTGTTCCAGGGACCGTCGGCCATGGTCGGCGCGTACTTCGCCGACTTCGACGGCACCGTGGTGCCCGAGTTCAAGGACCTGCGGGTGCGTCAGGCGCTCAACTACGCGCTCGACCGCGAGGCGATCACCTCCGCGGTCTACGGCGACTTCGGCACCGCGACGGTCGGCTACACGCCCGACGGCATCGCGGGCTACCTGCCGGAGCTGAACGACGTCTACCCGTACGACCCCGACCGGGCGCGCGAGCTCCTGGCCGAGGCGGGCTACCCCGACGGGTTCTCGTTCACGATGCTCGTGCAGACCGGCATCGACAACGGCGACCTCCTCGCCGAGGCGATGGTGGCCCAGTGGGCGGAGGTCGGCGTCGACGTCGAGCTGAAGTCGTACGCGGCGTTCGCGGACTACGTGACCGACTTCTTCAGCAACCAGTACGGCATCACGACGCTCAACTACAACTACTCGGAGCAGCTCATCGCCACCTCGGGTCTCGCGATCCCGGGCGCCGCCTACAACACGTTCGGCTTCAGCGACCAGGGCGCGATCGACCTCGTCGCCGAGCAGCGCAAGTACGACACGGACAGCCCCGAGGGCATCGAGGCGGCGGAGGCGTCGGAGACGTACCTCGTCGAGACGGCGTTCGCCGTGCCGGTGGCGAGCATCGACGCCGTCGTGTTCTCCACCAGTGCGGTGACGGATGTCGACTTCTCCGTGTTCCTCGCCCAGCCGCAGTACTGGCAGCCCGCGGGCTGATCCGCTCCACCCACCCCACCCACCCCGCTATTTGCCCGATTCGGCCCCTTCCGCGTG
>JAEWKY010000022.1 GCA_023457615.1 Actinomycetes bacterium
CCGGCGTGGCGAGCGGGGTCGGGCACCAACCTATTAGGAGATCGCCTCGATGGCGGCCGTGACCTGGTCGCGCAGCGTCGACGAGATCGGGGCCGAGCCGGCGGCCTCGGCGGACGCCGCCTGGCCCTCCTCGCTGGCGATGTAGGTGAAGTACGCCTTCACGAGCTCGGCCTTGTCCGCGTCCGCGTAGACCTCGCAGCCGAGGAGGTACGAGATGAGCGTGATCGGGTAGGCGCCCTCGGCATCCGTGGTGCGCTCGAGCTCGACCGCGAGGTCGAACGCGTCGCGACCCGACACGAGCGGCGAGGCGTCGACCGCGGCCGCGGCGCCCTCGGCCGTCGGGGCCTGGAACGCGTCGCCCACGGCGACCGACACGACGCCCATGACGTCGGTGATGCGCGACGCGTCGATGAAGCCGATGCTGCCCGCGCCCGCCTCGATCGCGCTCACGACGCCCGAGGTCTGGCTCGCACCCTCGCCCCCGAGCTCCGCCGGCCACTCGCCGTCGGCCTCGAAGGTCCACACGCCACCCGAGGCCTGCTCGAGGTAGTCGGTGAAGTTCTCCTGCGTGCCCGAGTCGTCGGCGCGGTGGACCGGGTTGATCGTCGTGGCCGGGAGGGTCACGCCGTCGTTCAGGTCGGCGATGGCCGCGTCGTCCCAGCTCGTGATCGAGCCGTTGAAGATGCCCGCGATGGTCGCGGCGTCGAGGTTGAGCTCGGTCACGCCCTCGAGGTTGAAGACGACCGCGATCGGCGAGATGTAGAGCGGGAGCTCCACGACGCCCGAGTCGGCCGCGCACGTGGCGAACTCGCCCGCGAGCTCCTCGTCGTTGAACGCCCGGTCGGAGCCGGCGAAGTCCGCGCCGCCGCCGAGGAAGGCCTCGCGACCGGCACCCGAGCCGTCGGGCGAGTAGTTGATGGTGACGCCCGGGTTCGCGGTCTGGAAGGCCGCGATGAGGCCCTCCTGCGCCGAGCCCTGCGACGAGGCGCCGACGCCGGAGAGCGTGCCCTCGAGGGTCGACTCGACCGGCTCGCCGGAGCCGCCCTCGTTCGCGGCGCAGGAGGCCAGGGCGAGAGCCCCGACCAGGGCGATGGCGGCGATGCCGCCAGAGCGCGTGATGTTCACTGTGTTCCCTTCGGGAATGGATCGTCGTTGACGGACGAGGACCCGGTGCGGGCCCGTCGTCGACCGTAGGAACGCCGTGTGACCACCCTTCGGGCGTCGAGTGAACGGAAGGTTAACGACCGCGGAACGACGGTGTCGCGCGCCCCCGGTCGCGGGCGGCGGTCAGGCCGCGGGACCGTGGATCTCGACCGCGACGAGACCCGACTCGGGCGCATCCACCGGCACGTGCAGCACGGCGTACTCGCCGGTCGACAGCGTCGCCGCACGGTGCAGTCGGCTGCTGTCGACGCTGCCCGTGGCCTCGACGACCGCCTGGATGATCTGCGGCAGCACGGGGCCGTGCGAGCAGAGCACCGTCGTCACGCGCGCGGCGAGCCGCTTCGCCACGAGGGCGCGCACCGCCTCGCCCGACGACGTGTAGGCGTCCTGGCTCAGGGCCTCCTTCTGCGCCGCGTCGAGCCCGGTGAGCCGGGCGGCGGGTGCGATCGTCGACACGCAGCGCACCGCCGTCGACGACACGAGGCGCGCGGGACGGAACGCCGCGAGGGCGGGCGCGACGCTCAGCGCCTGCGTCTCGCCGCGCGGCAGGAGCGGCCGCGTCGCGTCGGGTCCCGCCCACTGCTCGGGCGGCGTCGCCTTGCCGTGCCGCAGCGCGATGATCGCGAACGTGCGGGCGCGACCCTGCGCGTACAGCTCGGCGAACCGCTCGACGATGTCGACGTCGTGCGCGTAGCTCAACCGCGCGCGCGCCTTCGCGACGCTCATCCAGGTCAGCTGCTCGATCTCGTCGTTCGAGACGAAGGTCGAGTTGGCGATGGCCTCGGGCGCCGTCTCGGCCGCCCAGTAGTAGACCTTCTTGTCGCGTCCGTTGGGCATCACGTACTCGACGATGCCGAGCGGTACGCCGAGCCCGACGACGAGCCCGGTCTCCTCGGCGATCTCGCGCACGGCGGTCTCGGGCAGCGTCTCGCCCGGGTCGAGCTTGCCCTTGGGCAGCGACGTGTCGCGATGCTGCGTGCGGTGCACGACGAGGATGCGCAGCTTGCCCTTGCGCGTGACCTTCCAGCACACGGCTCCCGCCGCGAGCACCGGATCGCTCATCGCGCCGACGCCCTCATCGCGCTCCCGACCGCTTGCGGGCCCCGATCTGCCTCATGAGGTCATTCTGGAGGTCGCGCAGCGGTTCTCCCGCATCGTCGCGGTCGTGCCGCGTCCACTCCCCGTCGGGTCCGAGCCACCACGACGAGGTGTCGTCGGACATCGCGAGGTCGAAGAGCTCGTCGAGCTCGGCGACGTGCGACGCGGCGGTGAGGCGCACGAGGGCCTCGACGCGGCGGTCGAGGTTGCGGTGCATCATGTCGGCGCTGCCGATGAACAGCAGGGGGTCGCCGCCGTTCTCGAAGCGGAAGATGCGCGAGTGCTCGAGGTAGCGCCCGAGGATGCTGCGCACCCGGATGTTCTCGCTGAGCCCCTCGACGCCGGGCTGCAGCGCGCAGATGCCGCGCACCCACACCTCGACGGGCACCCCGGCCTGACTCGCCCGGTAGAGGCCGTCGATGATCTGCTCGTCGACCATCGAGTTGACCTTGATGCGGATGCCGCTCGGCTTGCCCGCGAGCGCGTTGTCGGCCTCGCGCGCGATGTCCTTGAGGAGCCCCTTGCGCAGGTAGCGCGGCGCGACGAGCAGACGCTTGAACTTCTTCTCGATCGCGTAGCCGGAGAGCTCGTTGAAGAGCCGCGTGAGGTCCTTCCCGACGGTGTCGTCGGCCGTCAGCAGGCCCAGGTCCTCGTAGATGCGGCTCGTCTTGGGGTTGTAGTTGCCCGTGCCGATGTGGCTGTAGTGGACGAGCTTCCCCGCCTCCTGGCGGATGACGAGCGCGAGCTTGCTGTGGGTCTTGAGCCCGACGAGCCCGTAGACCACGTGCACGCCGGCCTTCTCGAGCTTGCGCGCCCAGCCGATGTTCGCCTGCTCGTCGAAGCGCGCCTTGATCTCGACGAGGGCGAGCACGGCCTTGCCGGCCTCGGCCGCGTCGATGAGCGCCTCGACGATGGGGCTGTCGCCGGAGGTGCGGTAGAGCGTCTGCTTGATCGCGAGCACGTTCGGATCCGTCGCCGCCTGCTCGAGGAACGCCTGCACGCTCGTCGCGAACGACTCGTACGGGTGGTGCAGCAGGATGTCGCCGCGGCGGATGCTCGCGAAGACATCCGGCTTCTCGTTGGGCTCCGTGGGAAGCAGGTTGACGCTCGTCGTCGGCACGTGCCGCGCGTACTTGAGCGTCGGCTGGTCGATGCGGGTGATCTCGAAGAGCCCGGAGAGGTCGAGCGGCGCGGGCAGGCGGTAGACCTCCTGCTCGGTGATCTGCAGCTCCGACATGAGCAGGCCGAGCGTGACCTCGTCCATGTCGTCGGTGATCTCGAGCCGGATGGGCGGTCCGAACCGCCGGCGCTGCAGCTCCTTCTCGAGGGCCGTGAGGAGGTTCTCGGCGTCGTCCTCCTCGACCTCGACGTCCTCGTTGCGCGTCACCCGGAACTCGTGGTGCTCGAGCACCTCCATGCCGGGGAACAGCTCCTCGAGATGGTTGGAGACGAGGTCCTCGAGCGGGATGAAGCGCAGTACGCCCGATCCGTCGTCGGGCAGCCTCACGAAGCGGGGCAGGTTCGTCGGCACCTTGAGGCGCGCGAACTCCTCCTTGCCGGTCTTGGGGTTGCGCACCCGGATCGACAGGTTGAGCGAGAGCCCCGAGATGTAGGGGAAGGGGTGGGCGGGGTCGACCGCGAGCGGCATGAGCACGGGGAAGATCTGCGCCGAGAAGACGTCGTCGAGGGCGAGCCGGTCGCGCTCGTCGAGGTCGCTCCAGTGCTCGACGTGGATGCCGGCGGCGTCGAGGAGCGGCTTCAGCTGCTGGAACGCGCGGGCGTGGCGCTCCTGCAGCTCGTGCGCCCGCGCGCCGATGTCGGCGAGCACGTCGAGGGGCGCGCGTCCGACGTTCGTCGGCACGGCGATGCCGGTGGCGATGCGGCGCTTGAGCCCGGCGACGCGCACCATGAAGAACTCGTCGAGGTTGCTCGCGAAGATCGCGAGGAAGTTGGCGCGCTCGAGCAGCGGCAGCGCCTCGTCCTCCGCGAGCTCGAGCACACGCTGGTTGAACGCGAGCCAGGACAGCTCCCGGTCGAGGAACCTGTCGCCCGGGAGCTCGGAGTCGTCGACGAAGACGGGGTCGCCGTCGTAGTCGTCGAGCAGGTCGGCCGCGATCGTCGCGTCGCCGAGCGGGCTGCTGTCCTCCACCATGGACCGATCATGCCAGCACGCGCGTGAACGGTTGATTAACGCGGCGGCTCGCTGCGGGTCCGCCGCGTCTCCGGCGGGCGCGCCGCGCGCGCCGCGACGAACTCCGCGATCCGGTCGCGGGTGCTCGACATCGTCGCGATCCGCCGCTCGAGGTCGTCGAGCACTCCCGGAAGGCGCTCGGCGAGGTCGTCGTGGGCGGCGGGCGAGGCCCCGGGGCCGGAGCAGCCGAGCACCGAGACGACGACGTCGCGCGCGAGTCCCATCCCGAACAGGAGGTGGATCGTCGCCGCCCGTTCCACCGTCGTCTCGTCGTACTCCCGGTATCCGTTCGGCGCGCGGTCGGCGTCGAGGAGCCCGTGGTGCTCGTAGTAGCGCAGCGAGCGGGTCTACACCCCGCTGCGCGCGCTGAGCTCGCCGATCAGCACCGCGACCGCCGGGAGGCGCTTGACCTTGACACGATGTCAGAGTTTAGCGTCCTGCCATGACCACCGCGCCGCCGCCCGCCGCCCCGCCGCCCACCGCCCGCTCGAGCGTCGAGGCGGGAGGACGATCCCGCACCCTCACCGTCGTCGGCCCTCCCGCGGCCCCGTCGTCCCGAGCCCTCGTGCTCGTCTTCCACGGCTCGAAGCAGACCGGCGACGTGCACCGCGCGTTCACGGGCGGGGTGCTCGACGCGCTCGCCGCCGACGGGGAGGCCGTCGTCGCCTATCTCGACGGCTACCGCGGCAACTGGAACGACGCCCGGCGCGGGAGCCGCTTCCCGGCACGACGCGACGGGGTGGACGACGTCGCCTTCTTCCGCGCCGCGGTCTCCGCGCTCCGGGCCTCGCACGGCATCGACCCGGCGCGCGTCGCGGTCGTCGGCTTCTCGAACGGCGGGCAGTTCGTGCTGCGGCTGCTCCACGAGGCGCCCGGGGAGCTCGCGGCGGCCGTCGCGGTCGCCGTGACGATGCCCGACGCGGAGGGCTTCCTCGACGTCGACGACCCCTCCGCGCGGGATCGGCCGCCTGTCGCGATCGTGGCCGGCACGCGCGACCCGATCATCCCGTTCGGCGGCGGTCGCGTCGCCGCCTGGGTGAGGGTCGTCTTCGGGATCGGCGGCTCGTCGCTCTCCGCGCCGGAGACGGCGGCCTATCTCGCCCGCCGCAACGGCATCCTGTCGGCGCCCTCGTCGACCGTGGTGCCCGCCGGGCCGCTCGCGCGGGGGACCCGCGTGGAGCGCCTCGACTACCGGGAGCCGGGTCGGGCGCCGGTCACGCTCTTCGTCGTCCACGAGGGCGGGCACACGGTGCCCGGCCCGACGGCGGGTCCGCGACTCGTGGGACGCACGACGGGCGACGTCTCGATCCTCGACGTCGTGCGCGAGGTGCTCGGCGCCGGCCGCCGCGGGGAGGGCCCGGTCACGACACCGGGGCCAGGCGGTCCTCGTCGTCGTAGACGTTGAAGCGGTAGCCGACGTTGCGCACGGTGCCGATGAGCGACTCGAGGTCGCCGAGCTTCGCGCGGAGGCGGCGCACGTGCACGTCGACGGTGCGGGTGCCGCCGAAGTAGTCGTAGCCCCACACCTCGGAGAGCAGCTGCTCGCGGGTGAAGACGCGTGACGGGTGCGTCGCGAGGAAGCGCAGGAGCTCGAACTCCTTGAAGGTCAGGTCGAGCGGCTTGCCGTGCACCTTCGCCGAGTACGACGCCTCGTCGATGACGACCCCCGACGCCTGGATCTTCGAGCTCGTCTTCTCCTGCGCGAGTCGCCCGACGACGAGCCGGATGCGGGCATCCACCTCGGCGGGTCCGGCGTTCTCGAGGATGACGTCGTCGACGCCCCAGTCGGCGGACACCGCGGTCAGGCCGCCCTCGGTGAGCACGAGCACGAGCGGCACGTTGATGCCCGTCGTCGTCAGGATCTTGCACAGCGACTTGGCGCTCGCGAGGTCTTGCCGGGCGTCGACGAAGATCAGGTCCGACGTCGGGGCGTTGATGAGGGATGCCGGCTCGGCCGGGATCGACCGCACGCGGTGGGAGAGGAGTCCGAGCGCGGGCAGCACGTCGCCATCGACCGTCGAGGTCAGGATGAGCAGCTGGGCCACGCGGAGTCCTCCAAAACGCCTCCCGCACAGTGTACGGACACCTACGATGGGAGCGTGTCCGCCCGATCGCGCAGCGTCCCGCCCGTGTGGCTCGCCGCCCTGCTCGGTGCCGTGCTCGTCGGCGTCCTCGCCGGCGACCGCTTCCTCACCTGGCTCCCGGTCGTCGCGGCGGCGGCCGTGCTGCTCACCTTCGTCATCCAGCTCTCGCTGCAGCGCAAGGAGGGGCTCGTGAACCGCATCATCGCGAGCGTCGGCGGCGTGCTCGTGATCGTCGGCGCGACGACGGTCGTGCTCGTCCTGCTGCACCCCGGTTCGCTCGCTAGGCTGCTGTCATGATGCTCGCCCTGGAACTGTTCTTCATCGGACTCCTGGGTCTGGCCGTCCTGGCGATCGGCTTCGTCTCGCTCGTCGTGGTCTACAACCTCTTCCGCGGCCAGCGCTAGGTCGGCCGGTGTTCGAGCTCGACGCCGACCTGCCGGCCGAGATCGTCCCGCTGTCCTGGCTGCTCGGGGTCTGGGAGGGCAGCGGCGTCGTCTCCTACAAGGTCGGCGACGACGTGCGCGAGCACGAGATCGGCCAGCGCGTCGCCTTCACGCAGGACGGCGGACCCGTCGTGCAGTACGCCTGCTCGACCTGGCTCACCGACGACGGCGTCGAGGCGGAGCGCCGCCGCCCGCTGTTCTCCGAGCTCGGCTACTGGCGGCTGAGCCGTCCTCCCGGCCCGGCCGACCCCGGACCGGGGATGCTGCCGGGCATCGGCGACCCGGTGTTCACGACCGCCGAGTCGGTCGAGTCGCTGCGCAACGACGCGGGCTCCTTCGACATCGAGGCGTCGATCCTGCACGCGGGCGGCGTGAGCGAGCTCTACCTGGGCACGGTCGCCGGTCCCCGGGTCGACCTCGGCACGGACGCCGTCGTGCGGTCGGCGTCGGCGAAGGAGTACTCCGCCGCGACGCGGCTCTACGGGCTCGTCGAGGATCACCTGCTCTGGGCGTGGGACATCGCCGCGCTCGGCCAGGACCTGCGCACGCACGCCTCCGGACGGCTCGCCCGTGTCGACTAGCCTCGCGACGCGCGCGGGCGCCGTGGGCGACCCGCCGCAGCACTACGGCAACCCGCTCGGCGAGCAGCGCGACCTCGCGCGGGGCGCGGCGATCGTCGACCTCTCCGATCGGGATGTCGTCACCGTCACCGGCCCCGATCGGCTGACCTGGCTCGACTCGCTGCTGTCGCAGTCGCTCGCCCGTCTCGCGCCGGGGGAGTCGGCCGAGGCGCTGCTGCTCGACCCGAGCGGGCGCGTCGAGTACGCGGCGCGCGTCGTCGACGACGGCGAGACCGCCTGGCTGCTCATGGATGCCGGCACCGGGACGGGTCTCGCGGCCTTCCTCGACAGGATGCGATTCATGCTGCGCGTCGTGGTGGCCGACCGGTCGGCCGACTTCGCCACGATCGGCACCCTCGGCGAGCCGGTCGCCGGCGTCGTGGTCTGGCGCGACCCGTGGGCCTCCGTCGTCGCGGGCGGCCACCAGTACGCCACGGCGGCCGTGCATCCGGGCGCCGACTGGACCTACTCCGAGTCGCTCGTGCCGCGTGAGGAGACGGCGGCGCTCGCCGACCGGCCGGCGGCGGGCATCCTCGCCCTCGAGGCGCTGCGCCTCGCGGCCTGGCGTCCGCGCGCGGCGACCGAGCTCGACGCGACGACGATCCCGCACGAGCTCGACTGGATCCGCTCCGCCGTGCATCTCGCGAAGGGCTGCTACCGCGGGCAGGAGACCGTCGCCAAGGTGCACAACCTCGGGCATCCGCCGCGTCGCCTCGTGCTGCTGCACCTCGACGGGTCGGACAACGTGGTCGTCGCCGCGGGCGACGAGGTGCGCGCCGGCGACAAGGTCGTCGGCCGGATCACCGCGGCGGCCGACCATCACGAGCTCGGGCCGATCGCGCTCGCCGTCGTGCGACGCACGACGGATCCCGCCGCGACGCTCACCGTCACGGGCACCGACGGCGTCGTCAGTGCCGCACAGGAGGTCATCGTCCCTCCCGAGGCCGGAGCCGAGGCCGATGTGCCTCGTCTGCCGCGCCTCGGTGCGGTACGGCGGAACGGGTGACGCCCGACGACGGCGCGCTGCGTCGGCTCGAGCGGCGCATCGCGCTGCGGGCTCGGCTCCGCGACGGCGCTCGGCGCGTCGTGGAGTCGCTCCCCGCGATCGTGCAGATCGTCGCCGCCGTCGTGCTCGCCTACTCGATCACCCACTGGCTGCTCGGTCACGCCTACCCCGTGCTCGCGATCACCGTCACCATCACGTCGCTCGGACTCACCCGCGACGCCCGGCCCCGGCGCGTCGCCGAGAGCCTCCTCGGCATCGTCGTCGGCGTGGCGATCGCCGAGGGGCTCGCCCTGCTCGTCGGCGCGGGGCTCTGGCAGCTCGCCGTCGTGCTGCTCGTCGTCTTCGTCGTCGGGCGCTTCGCGTCGCCCAACCCGCAGTTCGCCGTCGCCGCCGCGGTGCCGTCGGCGATCGTGCTGCTCCTCCCCGCGGCCGACGGCGCCTTCGGCCGCACGCTCGACGCGGTCATCGCGGGCGCTGTCGCCCTGCTCGTCAC
>JAEWKY010000023.1 GCA_023457615.1 Actinomycetes bacterium
GGGTCGGCGTGACGCTCGCCGCGGCCGCCCTCGCGCGGATCGCGCTCTCGCCCCTGCAGGGCACGTCGCCGCTGTCGTACGTCGATCTCGAGCGCTTCCGCGGGCGGCTCGACGGGCTGCGTCAGTACTACGCCTACGAGCTGCGCGACCCCGCGACGGCATTCCTGCTCGTGCTCGGCGCGGTGCTCGCGCTCGCGGGTCTCGCCGCCGCGGTCGCGGCGAGCGTCGCGGTGCTGCGCCGGCGTCGGCTCGCCGACCGTCGTCTGCTCGCGGTCGTCTACCTCGGGGTGGTGCCGCTCGGCGGGCTCGCCGCGACGTTCCTCGCGCTCATCACGCACTACTACTACCTCTGGCCGGTGCTGATCCTGCCGTTCGTGCTCGCACTGCTCGCGCTGCCGCGCGGCATCCTCGCGGAGTCGGCCGTCGTCGCCGCCGCGGTCGTCGTCGTCGTCGGGGTGGCGGCGGGCGGCCCGGCGAACCTCGCGGGGGTGGGCGGGTACTTCGGCTACCGCAACCCCGAGACGCGCTGCCTCGACGCCGCGGTGCCGGGAGAGCTCGGCTACGCGACGTTCTCGGACGCGCGCCGCCTCTCCCTCCCGTCGGCGACCGGGCTCCGGCTCGTCGCGGTGCTCCCCGACGGACAGCCGAACGGCTGGATGGCGAACCGCGCGACGTCGCGCACCGAGGTCGGCACGTTCTTCTACGTGAACGGGAGGGGCGACGAGCTCGCGCTCGACACCGAGCTGCTGCGCGAGCACTTCGGGGAGCCCGACGCGATCTGGGAGTGCTCCGACGCCCAGAGCGTCTGGCGTTACGAGGATGCCCCCGCGCCCGCCCTCATCGCCGACTTCTACGGCGTCGAGCGCTGACGGTCCACGCGGGCCGGATCGGCCGTGGCGGGCGCCGGTGCGCGGTGCCACAGTGAAGCCGTGAGCGCCGTTCCCGCCCCCGTGCCCCTGTCCGAGGACGACCGCGTGCGCGCGGCCCGACGCGCGGGGATGCGCGGCGCGGGCATCATCGTCGTCAGCTACATCCCGTTCGGGCTCGCCGCGGGCGCGGCGATGGGGGCGACGTCGGTTCCCGCGTGGATCTCGGTCCTGAGCTCGCCGATCATCTTCGCCGGAGCGGCGCAGATCGCGGCCGTGCAGCTGCTGCACGTCGGCGCCGCCCTCGCGCTCGTCGTGTTCACGGTCGCGGTCATCAACGCCCGGCACCTCCTCTACAGCGCCGCGCTCGCACCGCACCTCGCGGAGTGGTCGACGCCGCAGCGGCTCGGTGCCGCCTTCCTCCTCGCCGACCCCGTGTACGCCCTCGCGGCGGCGCGCTTCGACGGCGCCGACGGCGGGGGCGCCGACCGCGAGAAGCGTGCCTTCTACTTCGCGGCGGGGTTCACCTGCCTCGCCGGCTGGACGAGCCTCCTCGCGATCGGCATCGTCGCGGGGGCGTTCATCCCGCCGTGGGTGCCGTTCGAGCTCGCCATCCCGCTCACGTTCCTCCTGCTGACCCTGCCGCTCATCCGCAACAGGGCCGGGCTCGTGGCGGCCGCCGTCGGCGGTGCCGCCGCCACGATCGCGAACGGGCTGCCCAACGGGTTCGGGCTGCTCGTCGGCGCCGTCGCGGGAGTCGCCGCGGGAGCGCTCGCCCTCCACCTCTCCGACCGAGGCGCCGAGCCGCTCGAGCCGACGACGGAGGTCGCCGGTGCTTGAGCTCCTCGCCGTCGTGCTCGGCGGCATCGTCACGTTCGTGAGCCGCGCGCTCTTCCTCGTGAGCCGCAAGCTGCGACCGCCGAAGCGCGTCGAGCGCTATCTGCCGCTCGTCGGGCCGGCCGTGCTCGCCGCGATCGCTGTGCCGGGCATCCTCGCCCCGCGCGATGCGATCACCGTCGTCGACACCGTCCCCGCGGTGATCGCGGCCGTGGTCACCTGGCTCGTCTGGCGGTTCACCCGGCAGATCGCGCTCGGACTGCTCGCCGGGCTCGTCGTCTGGTGGGGCATCCTCGCGGTGCTCGTGCTCGTCGCCGGCGTCGTGCGCTGAGGTCGGTGGTCAGGGGATAGGCTGGCGGGCTGCCACCTTCCGGAGTACCGCCATGACCGCCACCACGCCACCTCGGCTCCCCGCGCCCCGCGACCGCGCTCCCCGCCTCCCGGGGACGCGATCGTTCCTGCGCTTCATCCGTCCCGCGCTGCCCGGCTTCGGGCTCGTCGCGACGACGTTCACGATCTCGAACATCGCGACGGCGATCATCCCGCTCGCCATCGGCTGGCTCGTGGGCGCCCTCGCGGGCGGCGCCGACCCGTGGCCCTTCGTGGTGCTCCTCGTCGTCTGCAGCACGGGGCACATGATCACCTGGCACGGCTCGGAGTTCCTCTACGCGCGCTTCGTGCTGCCGCTGAGCTTCCGCTACGAGACCGCGCTGTTCCGCAACGTCGTGACGCGGCCCTACGACTACTTCGTCGACAAGCTCACCGGCAAGGTCGGCTCCTACATCACGGGCATCGCGCAGGAGATCCGCCAGCTCCTGATGGACGTGTTCTTCTCCTACATCGGGCAGCTCGTCGGCGTCATCTCGATCGTCGCGATCCTCACCTCGATCAATTGGCAGACCGGCGCGATCTTCGTCGGCGGGCTGCTGCTGCTCGTGGTCGTCGGGCGCTGGCCGCTCGGTCACGCGATCCGCACCCAGCGCATCGAGACGGATGTCAACTCGACCAAGAACGGACGCGTGATCGACGCGGTCGCGAACTTCGCGTCGGTCAAGGCGTTCTTCACCGACGTCGCCGAGATCGGCAACATGGTCGCCGAGCAGCGGCGCACGTTCCTCGCGGCGCGTTCGGCGTTCCGCTGGGACATCGTGTTCTGGGTCATCATGAGCATGGTCGTGCGCAACGCGATCTGGCCCGCCGCGATCATCCTCAACGTCGTGCTCTTCCTCGACGGTCAGGTCACGATCGCCCAGCTCACGACGGTGCTGACGACCGCGGTGCTGTTCTCGACGACGATCTGGCAGCTCATCTGGCAGGTGTCGTACCTGAGCATGAAGTTCGCCCGGGTCGAGGAGTCGCACCTCTACCTCTTCGGCGCGCGGGTGATCGACGACGTCGACCCCGTCGAACCGGAGCCGGTCCCCGAGTTCCGCGAGCGGCTCGCGATCGACGGACTGTCGTTCGCCTACCCCGACCAGCCCGAGCACGAGGTGATCCGCGACTTCTCGCTGACGATCCATCGGGGCGAGAAGATCGGCATCGTCGGGCGCAGCGGCAGCGGCAAGTCGACGCTCACGAAGATCCTGCTCGGCTACTACCCGTCGCAGGTCGACGAGATCGAGCTCGACGGACGCACGGTCGACATCCGCTCGGTCGCGCGCATGATCGCGTTCGTGCCGCAGGACACGAGTCTCTTCCACCGCTCGATCGAGGAGAACATCGCCTACGGCACGACGCGTCCGCTCGGGCGCGACGACGTCGAGGGCGCGGCCCGTCGCGCGCAGGCCGACGAGTTCATCCGCCGCATCGACGGCGGGTACGGCGCGCTCGTCGGGGAGCGCGGCGTGAAGCTCTCGGGCGGCCAGCGGCAGCGCATCGCGATCGCGCGCGCGGTGCTCAAGGATGCGCCCATCCTGCTGCTCGACGAGGCCACCTCGGCGCTCGACAGCGAGTCGGAGGTGCTCATCCAGGAGGCGCTCGACGAGCTCATGCGCGACCGCACGAGCATCGTCATCGCGCACCGCCTGTCGACGATCGCGAAGCTCGACCGCATCCTCGTCATGGAGGACGGGCGGATCGTCGAGCAGGGCTCGCACGCCGAACTGCTCGAGGCCGACGGCCGCTACGCGAAGCTCTGGGCGCGCCAGTCGGGCGGCTTCATCGAGGAGTAGCCGGCTCCCGGCCGCCGTCGCCCCGCTAGAGCGCGCGGCCGACGGAGCCGATCACGGCATCCATCGGCGTTCCGGACGCGTCGCGCTTGGCCCCGGCCTCCGGCAGCGTGCGCAGCGACCCGTCGGTGCCGACGGCGAGGGCCGGATCGGGTCCGACCCAGGCGAGCGCGAGGGAGTTCTCACCCTTGAGGAAGGCGTGCGCGCGCACGCCGCCGGTCGCCCGGCCCTTGCCGGGGAACTCGCCGAACGCGGACACCTTCGCACGTCCCGGGTCGGCGCCGGCGAGCGTCTCCGCCGGCGTCGAGATCGTCACGGCGACGGCGTCCACCCCGGCGGGCACCGCGCCGAAGAAGAGCGCCTTCGCGCCCGCCGAGACGTTGATGCCGGCCATGCCGCCCGCGGCGACGCCCTGGGGTCGCACCTGCGACGCCGGGAAGTGCAGCAGCTGGGCGTCCGTCGTCACGAAGACGAGCTCGTCGGAGTCCGGTCCCTGCGCGACGCCCACGACCTCGTCGTCGGCCTTGAGCGCGATCACTTCGAAGTCGGGCTTCGACGGCCAGCCGCCCGACGCCACGCGCTTGACGACGCCCGACGCGGTGCCGAGCGCGATCGGATCCTCCGAGGTGAGCGAGACGAGACCGAGCACGCGCTCCTTCTTGTCGGCCAACCCGAGGTACTCGGCGATCTTGGCGCCGGCGGCGAGCTGCACGGAGTTGCCGGGCACCGACGGCAGGTCGACGGGGGTGAACCGCACGAGCCGCCCCTTCGACGTGATCGCCCCGACCTCGCCGCGCACGGTCGTCGCGACGATCGACAGGAGGGCGTCGTGGCGGTTGCGGCGACCGCTGCGCGCGGTGATCTCGCCGCCCTCGACCCGCACGGTGCGTCCCGTCGTCGAGAGCACGACGAGCGTCGGCCCGTCGGCGATCTCGAGCGCCGGACCGCCCGCGGCGGCCGCGCGGCGCTGCGCGGGAGTCGCGGCGATCGACGCCTTCGCCTCGGTCAGCAGCGTGCGGCGCGGGGTGCCGAAGCGCTCGGCGACCTCGTCGAGCTCCTCCGCGACGCGCGCCCGCACGAGGGCGGTGTCGCCGAGCAGGGCCTCGAGCTCGGCGATCTCGGCCTGCAGCTTGTCGCGCTCGTTCTCGAGCTCGATCCGCGAGAACTTCGTGAGCCGCCGCAGCTGCAGCTCGAGGATGTAGTCGGCCTGCGGAACCGAGAGGTCGAAGACATCCATGAGGCGCGTCCGCGCCTGCGCGGCGTCGTCGGACGTGCGCACGACCTGGATGACCTCGTCGATGTCGAGGATCGCGATGAGCAGGCCGAGCACGAGGTGCAGCCGCTCCTGCCGCCGGGTGAGGCGGTAGCGCGAGCGGCGCGTGACGACCGAGATGCGGTGGTCGAGGTAGACCTGCAGGAGGGGCTTGAGGCCGAGCGTCTGCGGCTGCCCCTCGACGAGGCAGACGTTGTTGATGCCGAAGCCGTCCTCGAGCGGCGTGAGGCGGTAGAGCTGCTCGAGCACGCCCTCGGGGCTGAACCCGGTCTTGATGCCGATGACGAGGCGCAGGCCGTTCTTGCGGTCGGTGAGGTCGGTGACATCCGAGATGCCGGTGATCTTCTTCGACTGGACGCCGTCCTTGATCTTCTCGATGACCTTCTCGGGGCCGACGAGGTAGGGCAGCTCGGTGACCACGAGGGCGGTCTTGCGGGCCGCGACCTGCTCGACCGCGACCTTCGCTCGCGTCTTGAACGTGCCGCGTCCGGTCGCGTAGGCGTCCCGGATGCCGTCGAGGCCGACGATCATGCCGCCCGTCGGCAGGTCGGGGCCCGGCACGTAGGCCATGAGCTCGTCGAGCGTCGCCTCGGGGTTCTCGAGCAGGTGGCGCGCGGCGGCGGCGACCTCGATGAGGTTGTGCGGCGCCATGTTCGGCGCCATGCCGACGGCGATGCCGGAGGCGCCGTTGACGAGGAGGTTCGGATAGGCCGCGGGGAGCACGGCCGGCTGCGTGAGCTGGTTGTCGTAGTTGGGCACGAAGTCGACGACGTCCTCGTCGAGCCCCTCGCACATCGCCACGGCGGCCGCGCGCATCCGCGCCTCGGTGTAGCGCGGCGCGGCGGGGCCGTCGTCGAGCGAGCCGAAGTTGCCGTGCCCGTCGACGAGCGGCACGCGCATCGTGAAGTCCTGGGCGAGCCGTACGAGGGCGTCGTAGATCGCGGTGTCGCCGTGGGGATGCAGGCGACCCATGACGTCGCCGACCACGCGCGCGCTCTTCACGTGCCCGCGATCGGGGCGCAGGCCCATCTCGGACATCTGGAACAGGATGCGGCGCTGCACGGGCTTGAGGCCGTCGCGCGCGTCGGGCAGGGCGCGCGAGTAGATGACGGAGTACGCGTACTCGAGGAACGAGCCCTCCATCTCGACGGAGACGTCGACGTCCTCGATGCGTTCGCCGGAGGCGGGGCCGGGCGCCTCGCCGGTCGTCGTGGAGCCGCGGTCGGCGGGGTTCTCAGGTGGGGGAGTCATAAGATCGGGGCCATGCTACCGGCGGCCCGAACGCACCGGTTCAGCCTCACCGACGTGCTGCGGAATTGCCTCGACGCGGTGCGCGGCGACCGGGGGAGCCTCGGGCTGCCCGCCGTCGACCACGCGGTCGTGCTGCTCGTCGACGGCCTGGGACGCGTGCCGCTCGAGGCGCACCGCGGGTACGCGCGCCGCCTCGTCGCGGCTCCGAAGTCGTCGGTCCTGCAGACGGTGTTCCCCTCCACGACGGCCTCCGCGCTCGCGTCCCTCACGACGGGCGAGCCTCCCGGGGTGCACGGGCTGGTCGGCTACCTCGGCTTCGACCCCGGCGGCGACCGCGTCGTCAATCACCTCACCGGCTGGGGCGCCGACCTCGACCCCGCCTCCTGGCAGCGCGTGCCGACGCTCTTCGAACGGGCCCGGGACGACGGCATCCCGGCCTTCGCCGTCGGACCCGGCCGCTACCGCGACTCGGGCTTCACCGCGGCGGTGCTGCGCGGTGCCGAGTACCGCGCGGGGGAGTCGCCCGCCGCCCGACTCGCCGAGGTGCGACGCGTGCACGCGCGACAGCCGCGATCCCTCAGCTACGTGTACGCCCACGAGGTCGACGCGGCCGCGCACGCGAGGGGCGTCGGCTCCGACGCGTGGGTCGCCGCCCTCGAGGAGGTGGATGCCGCCGTCGCGGCCTTCGTCGGCGGCCTGGGGCCGCGCGCCGGCCTGCTGGTCACGGGCGACCACGGGGGGCTCGACATCCCGTTCGACGACCACGTGATCGTCGATCCGGCCCTGCTCGCCGGGGTGCGCCACGTCTCGGGCGAGCCGCGGTGCCTCGCCCTGCACCTCGAGCCCGACGCGGAGGCCGGCGCGGTGCTCGCGCGCTGGCAGGAGGCGGAGGGGCGCCGGGCCTGGATCGCGACGCGCGAGGAGGCCGTCGCGGCGGGCTTCTTCGGCAAGGTGGCCCCCGAGGTGCTGCCGCGCCTCGGCGACGTCCTCGTCGCCGCCCGGGCGCGCGTCGCCTACTACCTCGACGAGCGAGACCCCGGCCGCACGATGGTCGGCCAGCACGGCTCGCTCACCCCCGAGGAGCGCGACATCCCCCTCCTCAGGTTCGGCGCCTTCGGCCGCTGAACGACCGGAAGGGTGCGGGCAGGGCTCCGACCCGCGGCTACAGGTCGTCGTCGGTGCGCGCGCCGAACACGATCTCGTCCCAGGACGGCATCGACTGCCGACCCTTGGACGGACGCTTGCCCTGGGGCCCCGTGCCGTTGCGGTCGCGCGCGGTCGGCTTCGTGCGCATCGAGTCGACCGGCTCGTCGCCCGGGGCGTCGAGGGGCACGTCGATGAGACGCACGGTGCCCGTGGACGGGTGGGCCGCGAGCGACTCCTCGTGCTCGGGGTCCATCGGATCGCGCTCGCCCCGCCGCTTGCGCAGGGCCTCGAGCAGGTCGGCGGTCTGGTTCTTCTTGACCGGCAGCGGCTCGGCCTCGCCGACGCGGCCGTAGGGCACGGGCTCCAGCAGGGGGCCGGTCTCGTCGGCCGCGGGCGCGACGGCGAACGCGCCGCTGTCGAAGCGCGCGGACTCCGCCTGCTCGCCGAGCGGCACGGCCCGCAGCCGCGGCACGAGGTTGGCGGGCAGGTCGCCCTGCTGCGAGAGCGAGATCGCCTCCTGGTTGAGGGGCGCGAGCGTCGACTTCTTCGGCTCGAACGACCAGCGGGCGTCGTGCTCGATGGTCTCGGCGACGAAGGTGAGCTTCACGACCCAGCCCCCGCCGTCCTCCTTCCACGACGCCCAGCGCTCGCCGATGGCATGGGCGTCGGCGAGACGACGGCGGATCACGGAGCCGAACGTGGCGCCACCGCCGAGCGGATCGGTGTCGGCGGCGAGCTGCACGGGAACCCCGAGCGCCGACTCGATGACGAACTCGCGCTCGGCGAGCACGGGACCCTCGAAGCGCTGCACGTACTCGAGCGCCACGCCGGTGATGGCGGCCACGTCCTCGGCGGACATCCCGGCGCGGATGTGCGCCTGGATCTCACGGGGCGAGAGCTTGCGGGCGTCGCCGGCGGATGGAGACGACTGGCGCAGTCGCGACTGCAGCACGTCGTCGATCGCGACGCGGTAGCGGGTGCCTTCCTCGGAGGCGACGAGCAGCGAACCGCTCTCCACGCCGATGACCTTGAGTTCCTGCATGGGCCCCCTCCTCTCCGGGTCAGGATGCCACGGCCGGTCGCCGTTTCCGGGGAATAACACGGGCGTGCCGGAAGTTGTCCGGGACGCGGCGAACACCGGATCGGCGGCGGTTTGCGAATCCAGGTTCGATCATGCAAACTGACGCCGCCGAATCGAGCACCACGGCAGCAACACACGAGATGGATGGGCATGGCAACCGACTACGACGCACCGCGCAAGACCGACGAGGACACGGAGTCGATCCAGGCCCTCCAGGAGCGCACGCCCGACAAGCTGTCGGGAGTCGTCGACGTCGATGACGCCTCCGCGGACGGGTTCGAGCTCGGCGGGGCGGATCTCTCCGACCTCGATCTCGACGTCGTCGTGCTGCCGCCGCAGGAGGACGAGTTCACGTGCGTGAACTGCTTCCTCGTGAAGCACCAGTCGCAGTTCGACCACGACACCAAGCTCGGCCCGATGTGCAAGGACTGCTCGGCCTGAGCCGACCCTAGGGGTTGAGCGCCGCCGCGAGCTCGTCCGGGCGCCGCGTGGACACGAGCCAGTAGGGCGTCGGGTCGTCGGGGTCGGTGAGCTCGACGCGCACGACGCCCGAGAGCCACGGGCGCAGCAGCAGCCAGGCGCGTGCGTCGAGCCGCGTGCCGCGCTCCGCGAAGGCCTCCGCTCCGGTGTGCGCCGTCACCGCGCCGATGAAGCGACGCTCGATCCGCGCGCGACCCGCGCGCAGCGTGCCCTCGGCGACCTCGACGACGGGGGTGGTGACGAGGAGCGTCACGACGATCGCGCCGTAGAGGGCCGCCGCCACCACGTAGCCCGCGATCACCGAGATCGGCAGGAAGACGAGCAGGCTCGCGGGGATCGCGAGAGCCGTCGCGACGAAGACCCACCAGGCAGGCCAGAGTCTCTCCCGATAGGTCGCGAGTCTCTCCCGATGGGTCGCGGGCGGCTCTCGGTGCTGCATCCCCCCATTCGACCATGGACTAGCCTCGTGGGGTGACCGAGTCCCTCGAGGTGCTGTACACGGGCGCCCTCCCGGTCTACGCCCACCCCGGCGACGCGGGCGCCGACCTCGTCTCGACGGAGGACGTGGTGCTCGCCCCCGGGGAGCGCGCGACCGTGCCGACGGGCCTGTCGATCGCGCTGCCGAACGGCTGCGTCGGCTTCGTGGTGCCGCGCAGCGGGCTCGCGATGCGGCACGGCATCACGATCGTCAACTCGCCGGGCACGGTGGATGCCGGCTACCGCGGCGAGATCCGCGTCACGCTGCTCAACACCGACGCGCGCGAGCCGTACGCGATCTCCGCCGGCGACCGCATCGCGCAGCTCATCGTCCTGCAGCTGCCGAAGGTGAGGTTCGTCGAGGTCGAGCGGCTGCCCGGCAGCGAGCGCGGCGAGGGCGGATTCGGTTCGACCGGCTACCGACAGGGCCCCACCGGCTCCCGACAGGAGGCATCCTCGTGAGCGACATCGAGCATCCCAAGTCCGCGCCGGACGATCGCGCCACGGCGGGCCCGTTCGACGAGTCGGAGGCCAACCCGGTGCGGCCCTACGTCGACCTCGGGGGCATCAAGCTTCTCCCGCGCCCCGAGCTCGCGGTGCGGCTCGAGGTCGAGGAGGGAAACAAGCGCGTCGTCGCGGTGGCCCTCGACTACGCGGGCTCGACGCTGCAGCTGCAGCCGTTCGCGGCGCCGCGCTCGAGCGGGCTGTGGCACGAGATCCGCGCGCAGATCGTGCAGCAGATCGAGAAGCAGGGCGGTCGCACGCAGGAGGCTCCAGGCCCGTTCGGCCCGGAGCTGCGCGCCGAGCTCCCCGCCCCGAACGGTCAGGGCCTGCGCATCGCGCGCTTCGTCGGCGTCGACGGACCGCGCTGGTTCCTCCGCGGCGTCATCAGCGGCGAGGCGGCCGTCAACCCGGAGGCCGCGGCGCGCGTCGAGGACCTCCTCCGCAGCATCGTCGTCGTGCGGGGCTCGACCCCGATGCCGCCGCGCGACCTCATCCCGCTGCACGTGCCGGGCTCGGTGCAGGGAGCGAGCCCGACCGGGTCGACGCCCGTGACGCCCTCCGGCCCCGTGACGTCGGTCTGATGGCCACCGACCGACCCGCCGCGGAGCGGCCCGACGACGACGCGGTCCCGACCTTTCGCGAGGCGATGGCGGCGGCGGCGCAGCGCTCGGGCCTCGGGCGGGTGAAGCCGGGGGAGACGCCCACGGCGGGCGCGCTCCTCTCGGCCATCGGCGGCATCCGCGGACTCGTCGAGTCGATCCTCCCGGGCCTCGGATTCCTCGTGACCTACACGATCACGAAGGAGCTGCTGCCGTCGGTGCTCGCGCCGCTCGCGGTCTCCGCCGTGTTCGTCGTGCTCCGGCTCGTGACGCGGCAGTCGGTGACGACCGCGCTCGCGGGGGCGGTCGGCATCGGCATCTCCGCCGCCCTCGCCCTGTTCACGGGCAACGCGAACGACAACTTCGTGCCCGGGTTCTTCATCAACGGCGCCGTGCTGCTCGTGATGCTCGTGAGCCTCGCCCTGCGCCGCCCGTTCGTCGGGGTGATCGTCGGCCTCCTGCTGGGCGACGACGACTGGCGCAAGGATCCCGCGAAGCTGCGGGTCGCCGCGATCGCGACGATCCTCTGGGCGACGCTCTCGGCGCTGCGTCTCGCGGTGCAGGTCCCGCTCTACTTCGCGTCGACCGCCGACGCCCTCGCGGCGACGAAGCTCATCATGGGCGTGCCGCTCTACGCCGGTCTGCTCTGGGTGACCTGGCTGCTCGTGCGCACGGCGTGGCGCGCCCGTGAGGAGCCGGACGACGGTCGCTGAGGGTGCTAGATTTATCTTGATGTCAAGATAAATCACCCCCGCCGACCGGGCCCCAGGGGCTTAGGCTTGGCTTACTGGCAGCGGTGCCGTACCGCGGTCAGGATGGGTGCCAGGGGGGCGCGTCGACGCCCTGCACGAGGAGACGCCATGTCGCAGGTGAACAGCTTCGGATCGAAGGACACCCTGTCGGTCGAGGGGACCGACTACGAGATCTTCCGCATCGACAAGGTGCCGGGCTACGAGAAGCTCCCGTTCAGCCTCAAGGTGCTGCTCGAGAACCTCCTCCGCACCGAGGACGGCGCGAACGTCACGAAGACGCAGATCGAGGCGCTCGGCGCCTGGAACCCTGATGCCGAGCCCGACACCGAGATCCAGTTCACCCCGGCGCGCGTCGTCATGCAGGACTTCACCGGCGTCCCGTGCATCGTCGACCTCGCGACGATGCGCGAAGCGGTCACCGCGCTCGGCGGCGACGCCTCCAAGATCAACCCGCTCTCGCCCGCCGAGATGGTCATCGACCACTCCGTCATCGCCGACCTCTTCGGCACCGAGAACGCCCTCGAGCGCAACGTCGAGATCGAGTACGAGCGCAACGGCGAGCGCTACCAGTTCCTCCGCTGGGGTCAGACGGCGTTCCAGGACTTCAAGGTCGTCCCGCCCGGCACCGGCATCGTGCACCAGGTCAACATCGAGCACCTCGCCAAGGTCATCTACGACCGCACCAACGGCGGAGTCCTGCAGGCCTACCCCGACACGTGCGTCGGCACCGACTCGCACACGACGATGGTCAACGGTCTCGGCGTGCTCGGCTGGGGCGTCGGCGGCATCGAGGCCGAGGCCGCGATGCTCGGCCAGCCGGTCTCGATGCTCATCCCGCGCGTCGTCGGCTTCAAGCTGACGGGCGAGATCCCGGCGGGTGTCACCGCGACGGATGTCGTGCTCACGATCACCGACATGTTGCGCAAGCACGGCGTGGTCGGCAAGTTCGTCGAGTTCTACGGCGCGGGCGTCGCGTCGGTGCCGCTCGCCAATCGCGCCACGATCGGCAATATGAGCCCGGAGTTCGGCTCGACGGCCGCGATGTTCCCGATCGACGACGTCACGCTTGACTACCTGCGTCTCACGGGCCGCGACGAGCAGTCGGTGGCCCTCGTCGAGGCGTACGCGAAGCTCCAGTCGCTCTGGCACGACCCGTCGGTCGAGCCGTCGTTCAGCGAGTACATGGAGCTCGACCTCGGCACCGTCGTGCCGTCGATCGCCGGCCCGAAGCGCCCGCAGGACCGCATCCTGCTCGCCGAGGCGAAGTCGCAGTTCGAGAAGGACATCGTCGGCTACATGACGCCGTCGACCTCGAACGACATCGTCGACCTCGAGTCGAAGCACTCCTTCCCGGCCTCCGACCCGGGCAACACGCCCGGCGTCGAGGAGGAGGAGACCCGCGAGGTGCACATCTCGTCGGGCGCCCCGGCCGCCGCCTCGAAGCCGGTCAAGATCACGACGCCCGAGGGCACCTCCTACATCCTCGACAACGGCGCGGTCACCCTCGCCGCGATCACGTCGTGCACCAACACCTCCAACCCGTCGGTCATGATCGCGGCGGGTCTCCTCGCCCGCAACGCCGTCGACAAGGGCCTCAAGCGCAAGCCGTGGGTCAAGACGACGCTCGGCCCGGGCTCGAAGGTCGTCACCGACTACTACGAGAAGTCGGGTCTCGACAAGGCGCTCGAGAGCGTCGGCTTCTACACCGTCGGCTACGGCTGCACGATCTGCATCGGCAACTCGGGCCCGCTCATCGAGGAGGTGTCCGCCGCGGTCAACGACCACGACCTCGCCGTCACCGCGGTGCTCTCGGGCAACCGCAACTTCGAGGGCCGCATCAGCCCCGACGTCAAGATGAACTACCTCGCCTCGCCGCCGCTCGTCGTCGCGTACGCCCTCGCCGGATCGATGCACTTCGACTTCGAGACCGACGCGCTCGGCAAGGACTCCGACGGCAACGACGTGTTCCTCAAGGACATCTGGCCCTCGCCCGACGAGGTGCAGCAGACGATCGACTCCTCGATCTCGCGCGAGCAGTTCATCAAGCAGTACGCGACCGTCTTCGACGGCGACGAGCGCTGGACGAGCCTGCCGACGCCCGAGGGCCCGATCTTCGAGTGGGACGAGGACTCGACGTACGTGCGCAAGGCGCCGTACTTCGACGGCATGTCGATGGAGCTCACCCCGGTGGCCGACATCCACGGCGCGCGCGTCATGGCGACGCTCGGCGACTCGGTCACGACCGACCACATCAGCCCGGCCGGCAACATCAAGGTCGGCACGCCGGCCGCGCAGTACCTCACCGAGCACGGCGTCGACCGCCTCGACTTCAACTCCTACGGCTCGCGCCGCGGCAACCACGAGGTCATGATCCGCGGCACGTTCGCGAACATCCGCCTGAAGAACGCGCTCGTGAGCGCGGTCAACGACGGAGCCGTGGTCGAGGGCGGCTACACCCGCGACTTCACGCAGCCCGGCGGCCCGCAGTCGTACATCTACGACGCGTCGATGAACTACCAGGCGCAGGGCATCCCGCTCGTGATCTTCGGCGGCAAGGAGTACGGCTCGGGCTCGTCGCGCGACTGGGCGGCGAAGGGCACGTCGCTGCTCGGCGTCAAGGCGGTCATCACCGAGAGCTTCGAGCGCATCCACCGCTCCAACCTGATCGGGATGGGCGTCGTGCCGCTGCAGTTCCCCGCGGGCCAGTCGTGGTCCTCGCTCGGGCTCGACGGCACCGAGATCGTCTCGATCGAGGGCCTCGAGCAGCTCAACGAGGGCGTCACGCCGAAGACCGTCAAGGTCACGGCCGCGCCGAGCGAGTTCTCGCCCGAGGGCAAGCAGACGATCGAGTTCGACGCGGTCGTGCGCATCGACACGCCCGGCGAGGCGGACTACTACCGCAACGGCGGCATCCTGCAGTACGTGCTGCGCTCGCTGGTCTGAGGTTCTGAGAGTCAACCTCCAGGTGGATGCGGAATCCCCTCGGTAGGCTCCAGATATGAGCCTGCTCGAGGGGATCCACGGCCCGCGCGACCTCGACCGCCTGAGCAAGCAGGAGCTCGCCGAGCTCGCCGCCGAGATCCGCCGCTTCCTCGTGACCGAGGTCTCGAAGACGGGCGGCCACCTCGGCCCGAACCTCGGCGTCGTCGAACTCACGATGGCCATCCACCGGGTGTTCGACTCCCCGCGCGACGCCGTCGTCTGGGACACGGGCCACCAGAGCTACGTGCACAAGCTGCTCACGGGGCGTCAGGACTTCAGCCGCCTGCGCATGAAGGGCGGCCTCGCCGGCTACCCGCAGCGCCGCGAGAGCGACCACGACATCGTCGAGTCGTCGCACGCGTCGAGCTCGCTGTCGTGGGCCGACGGCATCTCCCGCGCCTTCACGATGACCGGCCAGTCCGACCGCCACGTCGTCGCGGTCGTGGGCGACGGGGCGCTCACGGGCGGCATGACCTGGGAGGCTCTCAACAACATCTCCGACGACAACTCACGCCGCCTCGTGATCGTCGTCAACGACAACGGCCGCTCCTACGCGCCGACGATCGGCGGGATGGCGCGGTTCCTCAACGACGTGCGCACGCGTCGCTCCTACCGCAGCCTGCATCGCACGAGCCGCGCCGTCTTCCAGCGCCTCGGACCCGTCGGTCGCGCCGTCTACCGCGGCACCCGCGGCGCGGTGCACGGCTTCCTCTCGCGCTTCACGAACAACGAGGCGCTCTACTCGAACCTCGACATCAAGTACCTCGGTCCCGTGCACGGCCACGACCTCGCGGCGCTCGAGGAGACGCTCACGCAGGCGCGGGACTACAACGCCCCCGTGATCGTGCACGTCATCACCGAGAAGGGCCACGGCTACGGGCCCGCGGTCGCCGACGTGGCCGACCAGTTCCACGCCGTCGGCCAGATCGACCCCGAGACCGGCGAGCCGATGGAGGCGCCGTCGCGCCCCTCGTGGACGAGCGTGTTCGCCGACGAGATCGTCGACATCGCCGACGCCGACCCGCGCGTCGTGGGCATCACGGCGGCGATGCTGCGACCCACGGGGCTCCACCGCTTCGCGGAGAAGCACCCCGAGCGCGTCTTCGACGTCGGCATCGCCGAGCAGCACGCGGTCACCTCCGCGGCGGGACTCGCCTTCGGCGGCCTGCATCCCGTGGTCGCGCTCTACGCGACCTTCGTCAACCGCGCCTTCGACCAGGTGCTCATGGATGTCGCGCTGCACCGGGCGGGCGTCACCTTCGTGCTCGACCGGGCCGGCGTGACGGGCCCCGACGGGCCGAGCCACCACGGCATGTGGGACCTCGCGATCCTCCAGGCGGTGCCGCACATCCGCATCGCCGCGCCGCGCGACTCGACGCGCCTGCGCGAGGAGCTGCGCGAGGCCGTCGCGGTCGACGACGCCCCGACGGTGCTGCGCTTCTCGAAGGGCAGCGTCGGGAGCGAGCTGGAGGCCGTGCGCCGCACCGCGGACGGCGTCGACGTGCTCCGCGAGGCCGCGCACCGGGACGTGCTCGTCGTGACCGTCGGCCCGATGGCGAAGCTCGGGCTGCAGGTCGCCGAGCGGCTCGCCGCGCAGGGGATCGGAGCGACGGTCGTCGACCCGCGCTGGGTCGTGCCCGTGCCCGGCTCGATCATCGAGCTCGCCCGCGACTACCGCCTCGTCGTGTCGATCGAGGACGGCATCCGCGTCGGCGGCATCGGCACGCGCATCCGCCAGGATCTGCGCGCGGCCGGCGTCGACACGGCCGTCGACGAGCTGGGCCTGCCCGACGAGTTCCTCGATCACGGGGACCGCGCGGAGATCCTCGCCGAGGTGGGCCTCTCGGATCAGAGGATCGCGCGCGACATCGTCGCGCAGGTGCTCGGCACGCGCATCCCGGTCGCGCGCCCGCTGCCCGACGAGGAGCCGGCGCGCTCGGACTCGTCGATCCGGGAATAGTCCCGCCCTCGGTGCCGGTTGTTCACTCTCGGCGCAACGCGCCCGGCGGGTCGCGTCGGCGGTCCGCGCTAGCTTGAGAGTCCGGGCGTTCGCCCGACCACCACGGAGGAATTATGACGGATACGACCGCGCCCTCGAACCCGTCGACGGCGTCGGCGCCCGTGCTCGCCGACCGCCTCGACGGGCGCTCGCGTCAGGCCCTCGTGCTGCTCCTCGCCGCGGTGTTCGTCGTGTTCCTCAACGAGACGACGATGAGCGTCGCGATCCCGACGATCATCGAAGACCTCGACATCACGGCCGCGAACGGCCAGTGGCTCACGACCGCGTTCGCGCTCACGCTCGCCGTGGTCATCCCCGTGACCGGCTGGCTCCTCCAGCGGCTCAGCACGCGGCAGGTGTTCACGGCCGGCATGTCGCTCTTCGTCGTCGGTACGGTCGTCGCCGCGACGGCTCCGGTCTTCGGCATCCTGGTCGCGGGCCGGGTGGTGCAGGCCAGCGGCACGGCGCTCATGATGCCGCTCATGATGACGACCGTGCTCACGATCGTGCCGATGCACCTGCGCGGCCGCATCATGGGTCGCATCTCGATCGTCATGTCGGTCGCCCCGGCGGTCGGGCCGGCGATCTCCGGCGTGCTGCTCCAGGTGTTCGACCACCAGTGGCGGGCGCTGTTCTGGGTCATGCTGCCGATCGCCGTCGCGATGCTCGTGATCGGCGTCCTCCGGGTGCCGAACGTGTCCGAGCTGCGCCGCGTGCCCCTCGACGTGCTCTCGGTCGTGCTCTCCGCGATCGGTTTCAGCGGTCTCGTCTACGGGCTCTCGAGCATCGGCGAGGCGGCCGAGTCGGGCACGCTCCTGCCGCCGTGGGTACCGCTCGGCGTCGGGGTCGTCTTCCTCGCGCTGTTCGCGCTGCGCCAGTTCGCCCTCCAGCGCCGCGATGCCGCCTTCCTCGACCTCCGCACGTTCGCCTCGCGCACGTTCACGGTCTCGGTCGTGATGCTGTCGATCGGCATGCTGTCGCTCTTCGGCATGGTGATCCTGCTGCCGATCTACCTGCAGAACGCCCTCGGTCTGCCGACGACGACGATCGGTCTCATGCTGCTGCCGGGTCCGCTGCTGTCGGGTCTCCTCGGCCCGATCGTCGGTCGCCTCTACGACCGCGTCGGTCCGCGCCCGCTCGTGCTGCCCGGCTCGATCGTGCTGAGCAGCTCGTTCTGGCTGTTCGCCCTCGGCCTCGGCGTCGGCACGCCGATCTGGGTCGTCGTGCTTGCGAACGTGCTGCTCGGCCTCGGCCTCGCCTTCCTCTTCACGCCGCTCTTCTCCAGCGGCCTCGGCTCGCTGCCGCCGCACCTGTACTCGCACGGCTCGGCCCTGGTCTCGACGCTCCAGCAGGTCGCCGGCGCGGCGGGCACGGCGATCTTCATCGCGCTGCTCGCGGTCGGCATGGCGGGGGCTGGCAACGCCGACGTCACGACCGCGACTCCCGAGCAGATCGTCGCGGGCGTGCATCAGGCGTTCCTCGTCGGCGCGTTCGTCTCGCTCGCGCTCATCCCCGTGTCGCTGCTCGTGCGGCGGCCCGCGAACGCCGGCGCGCCGGGCCACGGCGGCCACTGAGGGCGCGATGAGCGAAGGCCCCCCCCCGGGGGGGCGG
>JAEWKY010000024.1 GCA_023457615.1 Actinomycetes bacterium
GCCCCGATCCGCAGGGATCGGGGCCTTCGAGGCGGGTTACTTGTGGTCGTGGCCGTAGTGCTCGTGGCCGGGCTTGCGGCCGTGGGCGTCCTTGCCGGCCGGAGCGTGGTCGTGACCCTCGTGGTCCTCGGCGACGAACGGGTCGCCCGCGTCCTCGCCGGTGCCGAGGGCGCGCGCGACGAAGTCGGAGACGTCGACCGCCTTGCCCTTCGTGTCGACGACCTTCGCCTTGCTGAGCACGGTCGCGAGAGCCTTCGAGCGGGCGATCTCGCCGACGACGCCGGGCAACTGGCCGTTCTGGTCGAGCACCTTCACGAACTCGCCCGGCTCCATGCCGTACTGCGCGCTCGCCTGCACGACGTACGCGGTGAGCTCGTTCTGGCCGACCTTGACCTCCTCGGCCTCCGCGATGGCGTCGAGCAGGATCTGCGTGCGGAACGTCTTCTCGCTCGACTCGGAGACCTCCTTGCGGTGCTCGTCGTCCTCGAGGCGGTTCTCGTTCTCGAGGTGGCGGTGCACCTCGTCGTCGATGAGGCCCTGCGGCACCGGGATGTCGAGCTTCTCGAGCAGCACGTCGACGATCTTGTCGCGCGCCTCGATCGACTGCGAGAAGCCCTTGCTCTTCTCGAGCTGGGCCCGCACGTCGGCACGGAGCTCGCCGATCGTGTCGAACTGCGACGCGATCTGCGCGAACTCGTCGTCGGCCTCGGGCAGCTCGCGCTCCTTGACCGACAGGAGGGTCACGGCGATCTGCGCCTTCTCGCCCTCGTGGTCGCCGCCGAGCAGCGCCGACTCGAACGTCGTCGACTCGCCCGCGGTCAGGGTGTCGAGCGCCTCGTCGATGCCGTCGATGAGCTCGCCCGAGCCGAGCTCGTAGGAGATGTTGCTCGCCGTGTCGACCTCGGCGCCGCCGATCGTCGCGACCAGGTCGAGCGAGAGGAAGTCGCCGGTCTTCGCCGGACGGTCGACCGTCACGAGGGTGCCGAAGCGGCCGCGCAGGTTCTCGAGCTCGGTCTCGACCTCGTCGGGCGTCACGGCGACGGGCTCGACCTCGAGCTTGAGGCCGTCGTACTTCGGCAGGGTGAAGTCGGGCCGCACGTCGACCTCGACGACGACCTCGAGGTCGCCCGAGAAGTCCTTCTCGTTGGGCAGCTTCACGATGTCGGCCGACGGGCGGCCGAGCGGCTTGAGGCCCTGCTCGGTCGCGGCGTCGCGGTAGAACTTGTCGAGGCCCTCGTTGACGGCGTGGCTGATGACCTCGCCGCGGCCGACGCGCTGGTCGATGATGGGCGGCGGCACCTTGCCCTTGCGGAAGCCGGGGATGTTCACCGACTCGGCGATGTGCTGATAGGCGTGGGTGATGCTCGGCTTGAGCTCCTCCGGCGTGACGGTGATGTTCAGCTTCACGCGGGTGGGCGACAGGCGCTCGACGGTCGTCGTGACCATGGGAATACGTCTCCTGGTGGATGAAAGGTGTTGGGGCTGCTGGGCCCCGTTTCGAAGCTGGTCGGGGCGACAGGATTTGAACCTGCGACCTCCCGCTCCCAAAGCGGGCGCTCTACCAAGCTGAGCTACGCCCCGAGGTAGAAACGGCCCGCCACAGTCTAGAGGAGAGAAACCGGGAGGATGCCGGGTCGCCCGGTCAGCCGCAGGCGCCGGCCGGTCCCGCGCAGGTCGTGAGCACCGAGACGATCGTGAAGGCGCTGACGGCCAGGTAGCCGAATCCCGGGATCGCGAGCACCACGGCGGCGACGGCCGGCCAGCCGGGCTGCTCGCGCCGACCGATCCCGACCGCGCCGAGCACGACGGCGGCGAGGCACAGGACGAACACGGGGATCGCCGCGATCGAACCGGTGACGACGAACCACGGCGGCCCCGGCACGAACGCCTCGCGCGTCTGCAGATAGCCGGAGACCACGGCCCCGGCGACGACGAGCACCGCGGCGAGCACGCACGAGAACGCGATCCCGCCGAGGATCGGTCGCCGTCGGGGAGTCACGCTCCGACCCTATCGACCGGCCAGGTGCCGCCGTCGAGGAGGTCGGCGACGGTCTCGACGAAGCGCGGGCACGTCGCGATGTCGTGCCGCTCGCACTCGAACGCGTGGGCCGTCATCGCGCGGGCGCGCTCGAGCTCCCGCATCCGCCGGTCGAGGTCGGCGAGGTGCGACTCGAGGATCCCGTGGCGCTCGGGCGCGTCCTCGTCGAGCAGCACGCGGATCTGGTCGAGCGACATCCCGGCGGCCTTGCTGCGCACGATGACGGCGACCCGCACGACGTCCTCGTCGGAGTAGCGACGCCGGCCTCCGCCGTCGCGCGCCGGCTCGAGCAGCCCGACGTCCTCCCAGTGGCGCAGCACGTGGGTCGGGAGGCGGAAGCGCGCGGCGGTGTCGCCGATCGAGAGGGCACTTGACTTCATGTCGACATGAAGTCACAGGATGCCGGTGAACGCAAGGAGAACCCCATGTACGACGCCATCGTCCTCGGCGGCGGGCCCGCCGGGCTGCAGGCCGCCCTCACGCTCGGCCGCATCCACCGCTCGGTGCTGCTCGTCGACTCGGGCGCCTACCGGAACGCTCCGGCCCAGCACCTGCACAACCTCATCGGCTCCGACGGACTCCCGCCGGCCGAGCTGCGCGCCGCCGCCCGGCGCGACCTCGCGGGCTACGCGACCGTCGACACGGCGGACGGCGAGGTGGTCGAGGTGCGCGGCGAGGCCGGGGCGTTCGAGGTCGTCCTCCCCGATGGACGCACCGGGACGGCGCGCGCCGTCGTGCTCGCGACGGGCGTGCGCGACGAGCTGCCCGACATCCCGGGCCTCGCGGAGCAGTGGGGCCGACGGGTCGCGCACTGCCCGTTCTGCCACGGCCACGAGTTCGCCGGGCGGCGGGTCGGCATCCTGGCGCCCGACGAGGCCCGGCTCGCGCATCTGAGCGGCCTGCTGGGGCCGATCACCGACGATCTCGTGCCGATCACGGGGCTGGTTCGCGTCGAGGAGCACGGCGACGGGCTGCGGCTGACGCTCGACGACGGATCGGCGGTCGACGTCGACGGGCTCTTCGCCGGCTCGACCCCGCGGCCGTCGCCGCTCGTGGAGGCGCTCGGGCTCGAGCGGTCGGCCTCGGGCGGCGTCCTCGTCGACGCGATGGGGCGCACGTCCCGGCCCGGGCTCTACGCGGCGGGCGACACCGCCCACGTGCGCGAGCTGCCCGGGGCGATGCAGTCCATCGCGAACGCGATCGCGGCGGGGGCGGTCGCCGGGGTCGCCGTGGCAGCCGACGCGCTCGCGCATCCGTGAGTCAAGGGGGTGTGCGCCGACCTTGCGCACGCGCGAACGTCGGAGCATGACACCTGAGGAACTCGTCGATCCCGAGGCGCGGCGCGAGGAGCTGACGCGCGCTCCGAAAGCCGACCCCGAAGACGCCGCGCCGCGCATCACGCTGAGCGAGGGCACCGGCGGCGCGACCCGCATCGACGTCGCCGACACCGCCGTCGTGCGCCCGGGCAGGCCGGACGAGGAGCTCGACGACGACTGACACGCGGCTCGGTTGACAGCCGCCCTCCGACGCGAAAGACTCTACCGAACGATCGGTCAGTAATTCGGAGGTGGCGTGGACGCGTATCTCGTCGGCGGAGTGCGCACGCCGGTCGGCCGCTACGGCGGGGCGCTCGCCTCGGCGCGTCCGGATGATCTCGCCGCCCTCGTCGTGGGCGAGGCGGTGCGACGGGCGGGGGTCCCCGCGGCCGAGCTGGATGAGATCATCCTCGGCGCCGCGAATCAGGCCGGCGAGGACAACCGCAACGTGGCCCGCTTGGCCGTGCTGCTCGCCGGGCTGCCCGACGACATCCCGGGCTTCACCGTCAACCGGCTGTGCGCCTCGGGCATGACCGCGATCGCGCAGGCCGCGCAGGCGATCCGTGCCGGGGATGCCGACCTGATCGTCGCGGGCGGCGTCGAGTCGATGACCCGCGCGCCGTGGGTGCAGGCCAAGCCCGCGAAGGCCTGGGCGAAGCCGGGCGAGGCGTTCGACACCTCGATCGGCTGGCGCTTCACGAACCCGCGGCTCGCCGCCCGCGACAAGGCGACGTTCGCGATGCCCGAGACGGCCGAGGAGGTCGCGCGCCTCGACGGCATCACGCGCGAGGATGCCGACGCGTTCTCGGTGCGCTCCCACGAGCGGGCCCTCGCGGCGATCGCCGCCGGACGCTTCGCCGCAGAGACGGTCGCCGTCGAGACCCCCGGCGGCCTCGTCGAGATCGACGAGGGACCGCGGCCCGGCACGACGGTCGAGGTGCTCGCCGCCCTGAAGCCCGTCGTGCGCGGCGGGAGCGTCGTCACGGCCGGCAACTCGAGCTCGCTCAACGACGGCGCGTCGGCGATCGTCGTCGCGAGCGGCGCCGCGGTCGAGCGGCTCGGGCTCGTGCCCCGCGCGCGCGTCGTCACCGCCGCCTCCGCCGGCATCGCTCCCGAGATCATGGGCCTCGGTCCCGTGCCGGCGACCGAGAAGGCCCTCGCCCGCGCGGGGCTGGGGATCGGCGACCTCGGCGCCGTCGAGCTCAACGAGGCCTTCGCCACCCAGTCGCTCGCGAGCGTGCGCCGCCTCGGCCTCGACGAGTCGATCGTCAACGCCGACGGCGGGGCGATCGCGCTCGGGCATCCGCTCGGCTCGAGCGGCTCGCGTCTCGTCGTCACCCTGCTCGGCAGGATGGAGCGCGAGGAGGCCCGCTACGGGCTCGCGACGATGTGCGTCGGCGTGGGGCAGGGCCAGGCGATGATCCTGGAGCGGGTGTGAGCGGGGATGCGCGCGTGAGCGACCTCCGCATCACGAGGAGCGACGACCGCGTCGAGGTCGTGCTCGACCGCCCCGACGTGCGGAACGCGATCTCGCGCGCGATGGTGGCGGAGCTGCACGACGTGTGCGCCGAGCTCGAGGCGACGCCGCGCATCCTGATCCTCGCCGGGAGCAGCGAGGTGTTCGCGTCGGGCGCCGACATCGCCGAGCTGCGCGACCGACGCGCGGCCGACGCGCTCGAGGGCGTCAACTCGCGCGTGTTCGACCGCATCGCGAGGCTGCCGATGCCCGTGATCGCGGCGATCGACGGCTGGGCGCTCGGCGGCGGCGCCGAGCTCGCCTACGCGGCCGACCTCCGCATCGCCGGCGAGGGGCTCCGGATCGGCAACCCCGAGACCGGCCTCGGCATCCTCGCCGCCGCGGGCGCCCCCAAGCGCCGCCCCCCAAAAGGA
>JAEWKY010000025.1 GCA_023457615.1 Actinomycetes bacterium
GGGCCCGGCCCCGCCCGCGGCGTCAGACCCGCCGGCCGTGTCGGCCGGCGGGTGACGTCACGTCGGCTCAGTGGACGAGCGACTCGCCCTTCGTGGCGGGCTGCTCGTACATCGCGTCGATCTGCGCGGCGAAGTCGTTCGTGATCGGACCGCGCTTGAGCGACATCTTCGGCGTGAGGTGACCGGAGCCCTCGGTGAACTCGACGCCGAGGATCGTGAACTTGCGGATCGACTCGGCGCGCGAGACGCGCGAGTTGGCGGCATCCACGGCCTTCTGCACCTCGGCGACGACCTTGGGGTGCACGGCGGCGTCGGCGAGCGACATGTCCGCCGCCTCGCCGTTGCTGTTGAGCCACGGCGGCAGCATCTCCGAGTCGAGGGTCACGAGCGCCGAGATGAACGGCTTCTGCTCGCCGACGACGATGATCTGGCCGATGATCGGGTTGGCGCGGATCGGGTCCTCGAGCGCGGTCGGCGACACGTTCTTGCCGGCGGCCGTGACGATGATCTCCTTCTTGCGGCCCGTGATCGAGAGGTAGCCGTCCTCGTCGAGCTGACCGAGGTCGCCCGTCTTGAACCAGTCGCCGTCGAAGGTCTCCTTCGTCGCCTTCTCGTTCTTCCAGTAGCCCTGGAAGACCGCGACGCCCTTGACCTGCACCTCGCCGTCCTCGGCGATGCGGATGCCGTTGCCGGGGAGCGCGGGACCGACGGTGCCGATCTTGAACTTGTCGGCGCGGTTCACCGTGGCGGGCGCCGACGTCTCGGTGAGGCCGTAGCCCTCGAGGATCTTCACGTCGAGGCTGCGGAAGAAGTGACCGAGCCGCGTGCCGAGCGGGGCGCCGCCCGAGACCGCGTACTTGACGTTGCCGCCCATGACCGCCTTGAGCTTGCCGTAGACGAGCCGGTCGAAGAGGGCGAACTTGATCTTGAGGCCGAGCGGCACCTTGCCGGCGTCGAGGGCCTTCGAGTGGGCGATCGCCGTGTCGACGGCCTTCGCGAAGATGTTGCCCTTGCCGCCCGCGACGGCCTTCTGCTCGGCCGAGTTGTAGACCTTCTCGAACACGCGCGGCACGGCGAGCAGGAAGGTGGGCTTGAACGAGCCGAGCGACTCGACGAGCTTCTTCGTGTCGGCCTGGTGGCCAACCTTCACGCCGGCGTGGATCGACAGGATCGAGATGAAGCGCGCGAAGACGTGCGCCGTCGTGATGAACAGCAGGGTCGACGCGCCCGGCATGTTGACGACCTCGTCCATCGCGACCGCGGCGTTGCGGCTCAGCTCGACGAAGTTCGAGTGGGTCAGGATGCAGCCCTTCGGCGTGCCCGTCGAGCCCGAGGTGTAGATGAGGGTCGCCATGTCCTTGCCCTTGGCGGCCGAGCGGGTCTTCTCGAGCGCCGCGTCGGTGACCTTGCCGCCCGACGAGGCGAGCTTCTCGAGGTCGCCGAGGTGCATCTGCCACACCTTGTCGACGAGCGGCGTGTCGCCGCGCACCTCGTCGAAGCGCGTGAAGTGCTCGGCGGTCTCGACGATGATCGAGGTCGCCCCCGAGTCGGTGAGGATGTACTGCACCTGGGACGGCGACGAGGTCTCGTAGATCGGGACGATGATCGCCCCCGCGAAGGCCGCCGCGAAGTCGACGAGCGTCCACTCGTAGCGCACCTTGCACATGAAGCCGATCTTGTCGCCGGGCTTCACCCCGGCGGCGACGAAGCCCTTGGCGAGCGCGACGACCTGCTCGTGGAACTGCTTCGAGGTGATCTCGCTCCAGCCGCCGTCGGCGGTGGGCAGGGCGAACAGCGCGGCGTCCGGCGTCTTCGACACGCGGTCGAGGAGGAGAGCGGTGATGTTCGCGTCGGGATCGGGCTGGACGACGGCAGGGGTGAAAGTCTCGTTCACGGCGACTCCTTCGGGGCCGGGGACAGGGTATTCAGGCGAGCTTAGCCTGGGGCTTCCTCACCTCACCACGGTTCTAGGCTGTATCGAGTGCACGCCATCGGCATCGACATCGGAGGGACCAAGGTCGCGGGAGCCCTCGTGACCGAGGCGGGGGAGATCCTCCGTCTGGAGCGACGTCCCACCCCCGCAGGAGACCCCGCCGCGATCGTCGACGTGGTCGTCGACCTGGTGCGGGAGCTCTCGGACGGGGAGGACGTCGTCGCCGCGGGCGTCGCGGCCGCGGGCTTCATCGACGTCACCCAGTCGATCGTCTACTACGCGCCCAACATCAACTGGCGCAGCGAGCCGTTCCGCCTGCATCTCTCGGAGCGCCTCCCGGGTCTCGACATCACGATCGACAACGACGCGAACGCGGCGGGGTGGGCGGAGTACCGGTTCGGTGCGGGGCGCGGATTCACCGACATGACGATGCTCACGATCGGCACGGGCGTCGGCGGCGCGATCGTCTCCGACGGCCGGCTCTTCCGCGGCGGCTTCGGCGCGGGCGGCGAGATCGGCCACCTGCGCGTCGTACCCGGCGGGCATCCCTGCGGTTGCGGCCAGAAGGGCTGCATCGAGCAGTACGGATCGGGCCGCGCGCTCCTGCGCTTCGCGGGGGAGATCGCGGATGCCGGCGGGATCGGGCACGGACTCGCGCTCGCCCGCGAGGCGAACGGCGGCGTGCTCGACGGCGCGATCGTCGGCCGGCTGCTCCAGGAGGACGACCCCGGCGCCGTCGCCGCCCTGCGCGAGCTCGGCGACTGGCTCGGCCAGGCGTGCGCGTCGATCGGCGCGATCCTCGACCCCGAGCTCTTCGTCTTCGGCGGAGGCGTGGCGATCGCCGGCGACCTGCTGCTCGATCCCGTGCGCGAGTCGTTCCTCGCGCATCTGCCGGCGCGCGGCTTCCACCCCGAGCCGCGCTTCGTCGTCGCCCAGCTCGTCAACGACGCGGGGGTGGTCGGCGCGGCCGACCTCGCGCGCCTCCACGCGGGAGCGTCGCAGTCCGGAACCGCGCCGGGCGCCCCGGAATAGACTGGTCCGCGGTGCCTCCCCTCTACTGGTTGATCAAGTTCGTCGTCCTCGGGCCGTTCGTGCACACGGTGTACCGCCCGTGGATCGTCGGCGACGAGAACATCCCGGAGTCGGGGCCCGTGATCTTCGCGAGCAACCACCTGTCGTTCGTCGACTCGATCTTCCTGCCGCTCCTCGTCGACCGGCACATCGTGTTCCTCGCGAAGAGCGAGTACTTCACCGGCACGGGGATCCGGGGGGCGTTCAGCAGGTTCTTCTTCTCCGGCGTCGGGCAGGTGCCCATCGACCGCTCGGGAGGCAAGGCCTCCGAGGCCGCGCTCGAGGCCGGGCTCGGCGTGCTCGCCCAGGGGCGGCAGCTCGGGATCTACCCCGAGGGCACGCGCAGCCCCGACGGCCGGCTGTACCGCGGCCGCACGGGCATCGCGCGGATGGTGCTCGAGTCGGGCGCGCCCGTGCTGCCGATCGCGATGATCGACACCGACAAGGTGCTGCTCGAGGGCTCGATCTTCCCGAAGCTCCGCAAGGTGGGCGTCGTCATCGGCGAGCCGCTCGACTTCTCCCGGTTCGCCGGGATGGAGTCCGACAGGTTCGTGCTGCGCTCGATCACCGACGAGATCATGCACGAGCTGTCCAAGCTCAGCGGGCAGGAGTACGTCGACGTCTACGCGAGCTCGGTCAAGAAGACGCGCACCGCGTCCCCGCGTCGGCGGCGGCGCTGAGGGCTGGATAGGCTGAAGGGCTGGCGGCTCGGCCGTCTGCACGCGTCCCGCGTGCGAGCGCACTCCTCCTCACAGAGAGACCCATCGTGGTAGACCCGACAGAGACCATCGTCCCGGCAGATCCGAGCGTGATCGCGGGCCTGGACTATTGGCGGAGCCTCCCCATCAAGCAGCAGCCGGAGTGGTCGGATCCCGAGGCCGTCGCCGCGGCGTCGGCGCAGATCGCCACCTTCCCTCCTCTCGTCTTCGCGGGCGAGATCGACATCCTGCGCGATCGGCTCGCCCGCGCCGCGCGCGGCGAGTCGTTCCTCCTGCAGGGCGGCGACTGCGCCGAGACGTTCGCGGGCGCGACCGCCGACCAGATCCGCAACCGAGTGAAGACCCTCCTGCAGATGGCCGTCGTGCTCACCTACGGCGCCTCGATGCCCGTCGTGAAGATGGGGCGGATGGCGGGCCAGTTCGCCAAGCCGCGCTCGAGCGACACCGAGACGCGCGGCGACGTCACGCTCCCGGCGTACCGCGGCGACATCGTCAACGGCTACGACTTCACCCCCGAGTCGCGCGCGGCCGACCCGGCGCGGCTCGTGCAGGGCTACCACACGGCCGCCTCGACGCTGAACCTCATCCGCGCGTTCACGCAGGGCGGCTTCGCGGACCTCCGCCAGGTGCACTCCTGGAACAAGGGCTTCGCCTCGAACCCGGCGAACCAGCGCTACGAGGGTCTCGCGAAGGAGATCGACCGCGCGGTGCGGTTCATGGAGGCGGCGGGCGCCGACTTCGACGAGCTGCGTCGCGTCGAGTTCTACACGTCCCACGAGGGGCTGCTCATGGACTACGAGCGGCCCATGACGCGCATCGACTCGCGCAACGGCACGCCCGTCAACACGAGCGCGCACTTCCTCTGGATCGGGGAGCGCACGCGCGACCTCGACGGGGCGCACCTCGACTACTTCTCGCGCATCCGCAACCCCATCGGCGTGAAGCTCGGGCCGACCACGACGCCCGACGTCATGGAGAAGCTGATCGACAAGCTCGATCCCGAGCGGGAGCCGGGTCGCCTCACCTTCATCACGCGCATGGGCGCGGGCAAGGTGCGGGATGCCCTCCCGCCGCTGCTCGAGGCCATCCAGGGGATGGAGGCGACGCCGCTGTGGGTCACCGACCCGATGCACGGCAACGGGCTCACGACGCCGAACGGCTACAAGACGCGGCGCTTCGACGACGTCGTCGACGAGGTGCGCGGCTTCTTCGAGGCGCATCGGGCGGCCGGGACCTTCCCCGGGGGCATCCACGTGGAGCTCACGGGCGACGACGTCACGGAGTGCCTGGGCGGCTCGGAGCAGATCGACGAGCTCGCGCTCGCGACGAGGTACGAGTCGCTGTGCGACCCGCGGCTCAACCACATGCAGTCGCTCGAGCTCGCGTTCCTCGTCGCGGAGGAGCTCGCCGCGCGGTGAGCTGAGCCGCGCCGATCCGGGGTCGGCTGACGCGGGTCGGCGCAGCTCCGCCGACGCGGATCGGCCGACGCGGGTCAGCCGACGCTGAGGCGCACGGCGATCGTGTCGCCGCGCAGCACCGTGCGGCCGGGCTCCGGGTCGGCGCGGGTGACCCGCGAGCTGTTCGGGAAGGTGCGCGACACCTCGTCGTCGATCGGCCGGTCGGGCGCGATGATCAGGCCGACGGCGGCGAGGGCGTTGCTCGCCTCGTTCCACGACATCCCGACGATGTCGGGCACGCTGACCGGCTCGGGGCCCTTCGAGATCGTGAGCCCGACGGTGTCGCCGGGGCTCAGGTGACCGCCCGGATCGACGATCGAGATCACGTGCCCCTCGTCGACGGTGTCGTGGAAGGTCTGCACCGCCCGGTTCGGATCGACGCCGAGACCGGCCTCGGAGAGCAGCGCCGTCGCGGCCTCGGGGGTCTGGTCGACGACCTCCGGGATGGCGCCCGCCGACACGATGAGGGTGATCGGCTGCTTCTCGCCGTACTGCCCGATCCCGAGCAGGCTCGTGTCGTCGGCCCCGAGCGCGTCGATCAGGTTGCCCTTGCCGATCGCGGCGTCGTAGCGGTAGACGGTGTCGCGGGCCGTCCAGTGCGACGCGACGATCTCGTCGGCCGTCGCCTCCGGCATCCCCTGCTCCAGCGCGATGTCGAGCAGCATCGGTCCGGTCGAGATGAGCAGTGTCACGGACGTGCCGCGCGCGAGGGACGTGCCGATCGCGGGCTCGGTCTCGGCGACCGCGCCGACGGGCACGTCGGGCGACGGCGCCGAGCCCGGGACGTCGGAGACCACGAGTCCGAGGTCGGTGAGGATGTCGGCCGCCTGCTCGGGGGTCGCGCCGGAGATGGATGCCGGGATCGTCACGCTCGACCCCGGCCCGACGCCGAACCACCAGCCGAGCGTGCCGCCGACGAGGGCGAGCAC
>JAEWKY010000026.1 GCA_023457615.1 Actinomycetes bacterium
ACCCACGCGAGTGCGACGCCGACCGGCGGCGCGAGGGCGCCGAGGAGGCAGGCGAGCAGGCCGACGACCGTCGCGACGGGTGCGGCCGGCGCCGCGAGCAGGTTGGCCGGCACCCCGTAGACCGCGAGCGACGGGTCGAGCAGGAGGATCACGGGCTGACACGCGAGCTGCGCGGCGAGAGGCACGCTCAGCACCGCCGCGAGCGCGTCGGGCAGCACGCGTCCGAGTGCGGTCGCGAGCGGACCCGAGAGCAGCAGCAGCCCCGCCGTCGCGAGCACCGAGAGGGCGAAGCCGTAGGACCGCGACAGCCAGGGGTCGGCGATCAGCAGGACGAGAGCCGCGGCGGCGAGGACGGGCACGCCGAGCGACGGACGGCCGAGGGCGACGGCGCCGAGCGCGAACCCCGCCATGACGGCGGCCCGGAGCACGCTCGGCTCGGGCGTCACGAGCACGACGAAGCCGAGGAGCGCGACGACGGCGAGGCCGATCCGCATCCCGCGCGACGCCCCGAGGAGCGCCGAGATCGCGAGGGCGGCGCCGACGACGATCGCGCAGTTCGCCCCCGAGACCGCCGTCAGGTGACTGAGCGACGACGCCTTCATCGCGGCGTCGAGCGACTCGGGCACGCGCGTCGTGTCGCCGATCGCGAGTCCCGGCAGCAGACCGCCGCCCGGTTCGGGCAGCCCGCGCGACGCGTCGAGGAACGACGATCGGATGCCGTGCGCCCACTCCAGCAGGGGCGGCGGCTCGGCCACGGGCTCGACGTCGCCACGGGGGAAGACGAGGAACGCGACATCCTCTCCTGGCGCCGTCGTCTCGAGGTCGCCGCGGAGGATCACGGTCGCCCCGAGCGGTGGCCCCTGGCCGTCGCCGAACACGAGCACGGGAGCGCCCTCGACGGCTCCGGCGAAGCGCCCCTCGACCGTGCGGCCGGTGACGACGACGGTGAGCTCGACCGACCTCCCGCTCTCGGCGGACGCGACGAGGTGCGCGGGCATCCGACTCGGCGCGGTGAGGGCGATGGATGCCGCCACGAGCGCCGCCACCGCGCACGGGAGGGCGACGAGGGCGAGCGCCCGCCGCCGCAGCGCCGCGAGGGAGACCAGGCCCGCGGCGGCCGTCGCGAGCCCCGCCGACGCGGGCGCGGCATCCGGGGAGCCGACGAGCACACCCGCGGCGATCCAGCCGACGACGACCGCGGGCAGGAGCCGCCACTGCGGCCTCACACCGTCACCAGGTCGCGCAGCGCCTCGAGCTTCGCCTCGCCGATGCCGCCGACATCGAGCAGGTCTTCGACGGCCTCGAAGCGCCCGTTGCGCTCGCGCCAGTCGAGGATCTTCGCCGCCGTCGCCGGCCCGATGCCGGGCAGGGTGTCGAGGGCCGCCGCGTCGGCGGTGTTGAGGTTCACCCGCCCGTCGGACGACATCCCCGGCGCCGTCGCGGACGCCTGACCCACGGCCGGCACGACGATCTGCTCGCCGTCGCTCACGAACCGCGCGAGGTTGAGCCCGGCGGCGTCGGCGGCCGGGGTGAACCCTCCCGCCGCGGCCACGGCATCCACCGCCCGGTCGCCGTCGTGCAGCTCGTAGAGGCCGGGGCGGGCCACCTCGCCGAGGATGTGCACGTAGATCGCCGTCGACGCGACATGGGCCTCCGTCTCGTCGCCCGGAGAGACGCCCGGCGCGATGACGCTCGACGTGCCGCGCGGCGTCACGGCGGTCGCGAACACCGCGATGCCGAGCCCGACGAGCACGACGACGAGCGCGACCCCCGCGACCCGTCTCACGCGGGCGCGGCGCGGGTCGGGTCCGGGGGTCGCGCTCACGCGACGACGCTACGGAGCCCCGGAGCGCGTCAGAGCCGAGATGCTCGAGCTCGTGGAGACCGCGGGCTCACGGAGCTCGTGGAGGGTTTCGATGCACCGGCTGCGCCGGCACTCAACCCGCGGGCTTGGTCGCGAAGCTCACGATCTTCGGCGCGCGCACGACGACGTTGACGATCGCGCGGTCGCCGATCGAGCGGATCACGGCCTCCGACGCGCGGGCGAGCACCTCGAGCTCCCCCGAGTCGATCGTCGGAGCGACCTCGAGCCGGTCGCGCACCTTGCCGTCGACCTGCACGACGGCCGTCACGACGTCCTCGACGAGGAGCGTCGGGTCGGCCTTGCGCAGCCCGGCGAACGCGACGCTGCCGGTGTAGCCGAGGCGCTCCCACATGTCCTCCGCCGTGTACGGCGCGAAGAGCGACACGATCACCGCGACCACCTCGATCGCCTCGCGCACGGCGGGATCGCCCGCGCCGGGGCCGGAATCGATGGTCTTGCGGATGACGTTGACGAGCTCCATGAGGCGCGCGACGACGACGTTGAACTTGAACGCCTCGAGCAGCCCGGGGGCGTCGGCGAGCAGGTGGTGCGTCGCGCGGCGCAGCGTCTTGTCGCCGCCCTTCCACTCGACATCCGGCGCCGAGGTGACCTCGCCCGCGATGCGCCACGCCCGCGCGAGGAACTTCGACGAGCCGGTCGGCGAGACGTCGGCCCAGTCGATGTCGTCCTCGGGCGGTCCGGCGAACGCCATCGTGAGGCGCAGCGCGTCGGCGCCGTAGGCCGTGAGCTCGCTCGCGAACTCGACGAGGTTGCCCTTCGACTTCGACATCTTGGCGCCGTCCATGAGCACCATGCCCTGGTTGAGCACCGCGCTGAACGGCTCGGTGAAGTCGACGTAGCCGAGGTCGAACAGCACCTTCGTGATGAACCGCGCGTAGAGCAGGTGCAGGATGGCGTGCTCGACGCCCCCGACGTACTGGTCGACGGGAGCCCACTTGGAGGCCTCGGCCGGGTCGAACGCCTTCGTGGCGTCGTTCGGGTCGAGGAAGCGCAGGAAGTACCACGACGAGTCGACGAAGGTGTCCATCGTGTCGGGGTCGCGGCGCGCGGGCCGTCCGTCGGGGAGCGTGGTCTCGACCCAGTCCGTGGCGGCGCCGAGCGGCGAGGCGCCCTTCGGCTTGAGGTCGAGACCCTCGGTCGCCGGCAGCACGATCGGCAGCTGATCCTCGGCCACGGGGTGCAGCGAGCCGTCCTCGGCGTGCAGGATCGGGATCGGCGTGCCCCAGAACCGCTGCCGCGAGATGAGCCAGTCGCGCAACCGGTAGGTCTTCGCGGCACGACCCGCGCCGAGCCGCTCGAGCAGCTCGACGGCCTTGCCCTTCGCGTTCGTGACGCTCAGCCCGTCGAGCGCGCCGGAGTTCACCAGGCGCCCGTCGCCGTGCAGCGCCTCGCCCGTCTCCTTCGGCGACAGCGGCTTCGACTGGGCCTCGAGCATCTCGGGCGTGATGACCGGGATGGCGCCCGTGATCGGCGCGTTCGTGTCGATCACGACGCGCACGGGGAGGTCGAAGGCGATCGCGAAGTCGAGGTCGCGCTGGTCGTGCGCGGGCACGGCCATGATCGCCCCGTGACCGTAGTCGGCGAGCACGTAGTCCGCCGCCCAGATCGGCAGGCGCTCCCCGTTCACCGGGTTGACGGCGAATCTGTCGAGGAAGACGCCGGTCTTCGGGCGATCGGCATCCTGACGCTCGATCTCGGTGGAGCGCTGCACCTGCTCGAGGTAGTCCTGGAAGCGCATACGCACCTCCGCCGACGAGCCGGCGACGAGCTCCGCCGCGAGGTCGGAGTCGGGGGCGACGACCATGAACGTCGCGCCGAAGATCGTGTCGGGGCGGGTCGTGAAGACCGGCACCTTCTCCGCGCGACCCTCGACCTCGAACTCGATCTCGGCACCCGTGGAGCGTCCGATCCAGTTGCGCTGCATCGCGATCACCTTCGACGGCCACGAGCCCTCGAGCTGGTTGAGGTCGTCGAGCAGCCGGTCGGCGTAGTCGGTGATCTTGAAGTACCACTGGGTGAGCTTCTTCTTGACGACCATCGCGCCCGAGCGCTCCGACGTGCCGTCGGGCAGCACCTGCTCGTTGGCGAGCACGGTCTGGTCGACCGGATCCCAGTTGACGTACGAGGCCTTGCGGTAGGCGAGGCCCTTCTCGTAGAGCTTCAGGAACAGCCACTGGTTCCAGTGGTAGTACTCGGGGTCGGACGTGTGGAGCTCGCGGCTCCAGTCGAACGAGGCCCCGTACTTCACGAACGACGCCTTCTGCTGGGCGATGTTCGCGTACGTCCACTCGCGCGGGTCGACGCCGCGCTTGATGGCGGCGTTCTCCGCCGGGAGGCCGAACGAGTCCCAGCCGATCGGATGCAGCACGTTGAAGCCCTGCTGCCGCCAGTAGCGCGCGACGATGTCGCCGAACGCGAAGGCCTCGGCGTGACCCATGTGGAGGTCGCCCGAGGGGTAGGGGAACATGTCGAGCACGTACTTGCGCGGCTTGGTGTCGGAGACGCCGGCCGTCTCGAACGGCTTCGTCTCCTCCCAGCGGGCGATCCACTTCGCCTGGATGGCGGCGAAGTCGTAGTCGTTCTCGTCGCGCTCGTCGCGCGGCTGGGCGTCAGGCATGGCATTCCCTGCGGTCGGGGTCATGAGTGCTGCTTCCTCGTCGTCGTGAGTCCGGCACAGCGGTGGCTCCGCGACGAGGGGTCCGGCTGGCTAGGCCTCGTCGCGGCGGCGAAGGAGGAGCAGGGATGCGCGCACGGCTTCAGGGTAGCACCGGGGTCGGCACGGGGTCAGGCGCGCACGCGCAGGGCGGCGAGCGGGGCGCGGGCCTTGAGCCGCATCTCCTCGTACTCCTCCTCCGGCACCGAGAGCGTCGTGATGCCGCCGCCCGCGCCGACCGAGGCGCCGTCGGCATCCATCACGATCGTGCGGATCACCATCGCGAGGTCGGCCTGGCCGTCGAAGCCGAAGAAGCCGAAGGTGCCGGCGTAGGGGCCGCGCGGGCCCGACTCGAGCCGGTCGAGGATCTCGGTGGCCCGCAGCTTCGGCGCCCCCGTCATCGACCCCGCGGGGAAGCACGCGCCGAGGGCGTCGACGGCGGTGAGGCCCGGACGCAGCCGCCCGACGACCTCCGAGACGAGCTGATGCACGGCCGGGTAGCTCTCCACCGCGAGCAGGCTCGTCACGGCGATCGAGCCGAGCTCGCAGACGCGCGAGAGATCGTTGCGCATGAGGTCGACGATCATGACGTTCTCGGCGCGCTCCTTCTCGCTCTCCCAGAGCTCGTTCGCGAGCTCCTCGTCGGCGATGTGGGTGTCGGCCCGCGGCCGGGTGCCCTTGATCGGACGCGTCTGCACGAGGCCCTCGGCATCCACCTCGATGAAGCGCTCGGGGCTCGCCGAGAGCAGGCTCGTGCCGCCGATGCGCAGGAATCCGCCGTGGTGGCTCGCGGAGCTCGCACGCAGGGCGAGGTAGGTCGCGACGTCGTCGAAGGCGCCGTCGACCTCGGCCTGCGTGGTGAGGCAGATCTGGTACGTCTCGCCCTCGCGGATCGCCGCGAGGCACGCCCGCACGTCGGCGAGGTAGGTGGCCTCGTCGTCGCGCCAGCGCACCGGGGCGACGCTCGGCGCCGACGGCGCGGGGGGCGGTGGATCGGCGAGCCGGGCGACGAGGTCGTCGCGCCAGGCGGCGAGCTCCCCCGTCCACTCGTCGCCGAGGGCGAGCAGGTCGGCGGTGCCCGCCTCGGCGTCGATCGCGAGCGCGCGGTCCACCCGCAGGAAGGCGGCCTCCGGATGCCGGGAGCGTCGCGTGACGGGCACGCCGGTGGTCTCCTCCCGCACCTCGTAGCCGACCCAGCCGACGAGACCGAGCCGGAAGCCGTCGAAGCCCGGGTAGGAGCGGTACAGCTCGATCGGCTCGCGGGCGAGCTCGGCGCGGAGGGTGTCGAGCACGCGTCCGCGCTCGGGCAGGATGCGGACCCCGCCGCCGAGCACGTGCACGCCGTGTCGCCCGCTGTCGAGCCAGAACAGGTCGCCACCCCCCGTGTCGAGGGTGCGGACAGCCGCCTCGGGATCGACGGCGAACCCCAGTGAATGACGCAGGAGCCGTCGCATAGCCTGATCCTATGAGCGCGGCCGCCACGACCTACCGGTGGCACGAAGGCGTGCTCGAGGCGCGCGACGACTGCGACGTCGTGCCCGCGGCGATCGACGCGGCGGACTCCTGGCTCGTCACCGACGGCGCGGTGCTCGCGCTCGACCTGCACCGCTCGCGGTTCCTGACCTCGGTGCCGCGCGGGCTGCACCCCCGGCTCGGTCCCGGGGCGTTCTTCGACGCGGCGATCGCCGCGATCCCGCGCGAGGGCGACTGGTTCCCGCGGGTCGAGCTGCGCACCCAGCTGGGGCGCCCGCAGCTGCTCTTCCGCCTGCGTCCCGCACCCGAGCTGTCGCGCTCGATCGTGCTCGCGACGCATCGCGGGCGCGATCCCCGCCGCGAGCCCAGGTTCAAGGGGCCCGACCTCGAGGCGATGACCCGACTGCGCACGTCGGTGCAGGCGCAGGGCGCCGGGGATGCCGTCATCCTGACGCCCGAGGGCTGGATCGCGGACGGGTCGACGACGTGCCTCGCGTGGTGGCGCGGCGACGCGCTGTGCATCCCCTCCGACGACATCCCGAGGATCGACAGCGTGACCCTGCGCAGCGTGCTCGCCCTCGCCACGGCGACCGGCGTCGACGTGCTGCGCGAGGAGGCGCGACCGGAGGACCTCGACGGCTGCGAGGTGTGGGCGCTCAACGCGCTGCACGGCATCCGGATCGTGACGTCGTGGGTCGACGGCCCCGCGACGGCCGAGGAGCCGGGGCGGCTGGAGAGCTGGCGCCGCCGGCTCGACGCGCTGCGACGGCCGCTGCCGGAGGTCGCATGAACGAGTGGATCAACGACGCCCTGCTCTGGGTGCTCGACCTCGTGCAGAGCGTCGACCCGGTCGCCCGCACGCTGCTCGCGGGCCTCGGCATCTTCCTCGAGACCTCGATCCTCATCGGGCTCGTCGTGCCGGGCGACACGATCGTGCTCGTCGCCGCGACGGCGGTGCAGAATCCCGTGCAGTACGCCGGGCTGCTCGTCGCGGTCGTCGTCGGGGCGCTCGGCGGCGAGAGCGTCGGGTTCGCCCTCGGCCGCTACTTCGGTCCGCGCATCCGCGACTCGCGCCTCGGTCGACGGATCGGCGTGAAGAACTGGGAGCGGGCCGCGAACTACGTCGACCGGAGGGGCGGGATCGCGGTGTTCGTCTCGCGGTTCCTGCCGGTGCTGCACTCGCTCGTGCCCGTCACGGTCGGCATGAGCAACATGCCGTACCGCAGGTTCATCACCTGGACGGCGCCCGCGTGCGTGCTGTGGGCGCTGCTCTACGTCACGTTCGGCTCGCTCGCGGCGGTCTCGTACCGGGAGCTCGCGAGCACCGTGCACTTCGCCGGCTACCTCTTCGTCGGCGCGATCGTCGTGTTCGTGGTCGGGATCGTCGTCGTCAAGAAGCTGCTCGAGCGCTCGGAGGCCCGGCACTGGGACCGTCAGGGCGACGGCGACGCCACCACGACGGAGGACTGACCCGCATCTCCTCGCGAGTCGAGTGCCGCGAAGGTGGAGGTCAGCCCCAGTAGGGCGCGAGGAGCGCGGCGGTGGCGGCGCGACCGGACTCGAGGAAGCGCTCGTCGCCCGAGGGGTCGAGGCGGAACGCCCGGGCGCAGAGGGCATCCGACGCGACGACCGACGCCGCGAAGGCCGCGCGGGCCTCGTCGGAGGCGTCGAGGCCGAAGCGCGCCACGAGGGCGTCGAAGAGGGCGTCGGCGAACGCCTGCATGGCGGGCGTCCCGGTCGCGGGACGCAGGTCGATCGCGTCGCCGTAGCGCAGGGACGCGAACCCCGGCTCGTCGCGGAAGGCGAGCGCCACGTGGTGGAACGCGGCCGCGAGCGCGGTGAGCCAGTCGCGGTGCGCGGGGTTCGAGAGCTCGGCGAGCGCGAGCCCGCTCGTGCGGTCCGCGTTGCGCGCCGCGAGGCTCTGCAGCACGGCGATGCGGTCGGGGAAGTAGCGGTAGACGGTGCCGATCGAGGCGCCCGCCCGGTCCGCGACCATCGCAGTGGTGAGACGCTCGTAGCCGATCTCGTGCACGACGTGCGCGGCGGCGTCGAGCAGGGCGGTCAGTCGCGCGGCGCTGCGCGCCTGCACCGGTTCGTTGCGGATGACCGCGGTCCCCTCGACCCGCGGAGCGTCCAGATGCGTCTGTACCATCGGGGTCTCCTCAGCCTGATCCGACTCGGAGTCTAGACCCGCCGGTGTCGGGGATTCCCGGAAATCTCGTTCTGACACACTGGGAGATATGGCGGGTCCCGTGTTGCGTCTCACGCTCCGCATCGGCGACGCCGTGCACCGGCTGCGCTCGGGGTGGGCGCGGCGCGCGGGACGCGTCCCGACCGTGGTGCCGTTCGTCGGATACGGCGGCGACGGATGGGTGCGCGTGCTCGGACGCGTCGTGCTCCGCAAGCCCGGCGTCGACAGGTTCACGAGCATCCGCGGCTGGCGCAGCTTCACCTCCGTGCCCGTCCGCGACGTCGAGGTCGCGGTGCACGCCGGCGGCGTCGCGAGCGTCGTGCGCACCGACCGCGGAGGCATCATCGACGCCCACGTCGGGTCGGATCTCGCCCCCGGCTGGTCGGCGGTGCGCCTCACCCTCCCCGGTCGCGACGCGGTCGACGGATCGGTCCACGTCGTCGACGAGGCGGCGGGCTTCGGGATGGTGTCGGACGTCGACGACACGGTCATGGTCACGGCCCTCCCCCGTCCCTTCCTCGCGGCGTGGAACTCGTTCGTGCTCGACGAGCACGCCCGCACCCCGGTCGCCGGCATGGCCGTGCTCTACGAGCGCATCACGCGCGCGCATCCCGGCGCCCCGGTCGTGTACCTGTCGACCGGAGCCTGGAACGTCGTGCCGACGCTCACCCGCTTCCTCACCCGCAACCTCTATCCCCGCGGACCGCTCCTGCTGACCGACTGGGGCCCGGCGCCCGAGCACTGGTTCCGCAGCGGCCCCGAGCACAAGCGGCGCAGTCTCGAGCGCCTCGCCGAGGAGTTCCCGGGCATCCGCTGGCTGCTCGTCGGGGACGACGGCCAGCACGACGAGAGCATCTACGGCGACTTCGCGCGGGCGCATCCCGACCACGTGCGCGCGGTCGCCATCCGCCGGCTCACGCCCGGGGAGGCGGTGCTCGCGGGCGGTCGCTCGACCGAGGGGCCTCCCGGCACGGAGGTGTCGTGGGTGGCGGCCCCCGACGGCGCGGGGCTCAGCGAGCGGCTCGGCGGCCTCGGCGTGCTCTGAGCCCACCGCGCCGACCCTCCCGCGGGGCTCCCCCGAAGACGGGGGCACGGCATCCTTGACCCTGCTCGCCACCGACCGGTAACTTCGTGTTCGGCGGCGAGTCCCCCATTGTGCGGACACGCCTCCACCCGCCTCACCCCCCAGGCATCACCCGCGTCCGGCTCCCCCCGCCGGCAGGTCCCCCCGACCCGCGGTTCCCTTTCCCCCGAGAGGAACAGCAAGGCATGTCCGCCGTGCTCGTCACCACCACCGCCGCGTCCCTCGCGCCCGACGCCGGGCTCTTCGCCGCCGTCATCGTGGCCGCCGGCGCCACCGCGCTCGCCGCGCTCGGCATGATGCTCTTCGGGATGCACCGCAGCGCCCGCCTCACCGCCCTCCGCGGCCTCGCGACCGCGGGCCTCGGCCTGGGCGTCGTCTCGATCGCCGTCGGCGGGGTGCTCGCCGTCTCCCCCGCCTCCGCGCAGGCCACGCCCGACCAGGCCGGCCCCACCTACGTCGTCACCTCCGACGACGACCCGTCGGTGCAGCTGCCGACCCTCCCGCTCGACTAGGTCCCGCGGCTCCGCCGCGACCCGCCCTCGCGAGGTCGGCCCGTCGCACC
>JAEWKY010000027.1 GCA_023457615.1 Actinomycetes bacterium
ACCCCGACCCGCAGCCCCCGATAGACTGGAGCGTTCCCCTCCCACGATTTCGAGGTACAGCTATGGCCGAAGCACGTCGGCACGACCTGAGGAACGTCGCGATCGTCGCGCACGTCGACCACGGCAAGACGACCCTCGTCGACGCCATGCTGCGCCAGACGGGGTCCTTCGGCGAGCACGCGCACGTCGAGGAGCGGGCGATGGACTCGAACGACCTCGAGCGCGAGAAGGGCATCACGATCCTCGCGAAGAACACCGCGGTCACCTACCGCGGTGTGCACGCGACCGACGGCCCCGTCACGATCAACGTGATCGACACCCCCGGGCACGCCGCCTTCGGCGGCGAGGTGGAGCGCGGACTCTCCATGGTCGACGGCGTGGTGCTGCTCGTCGACGCGTCGGAGGGTCCGCTGCCGCAGACGCGCTTCGTGCTGCGCAAGGCGCTCGAGGCGAAGCTGCCCGTCATCCTGCTCGTCAACAAGACCGACCGACCGGATGCCCGCATCGACGCGGTCGTCGAGGAGAGCCACGACCTGCTGCTCAACCTCGCGAGCGACCTGCACGACGACCTGCCCGACCTCGACGTCGACGCGCTGCTCGACCTCCCGGTCGTCTACGCGTCGGGGCGCAACGGCGCCGCGTCGTGGAACAAGCCGGAGAACGGCAGCCTGCCCGACAACGGCGACCTCGAGCCGCTGTTCGACGCGATCCTCAAGCACGTGCCGGCCCCGGTCTACGACGACGAGGCTCCGCTGCAGGCGTGGGTGACGAACCTCGACGCGAGCCCGTTCCTCGGGCGCATCGCGCTGCTGCGCGTCTTCTCGGGCACGATCAAGAAGGGCCAGACGGTCGCCTGGGTGCGGCACGACGGCTCGCACACGACCGCCCGCATCACCGAGCTGCTGCTGACCCGCGCGCTCGAGCGCTACCCGGCGGAGAGCGCGACCGCGGGCGACATCGTCGCGATCGCCGGCCTCCCCGACATCACGATCGGCGAGACGATCGCCGACCCCGACGACATCCGCCCGCTTCCCGCGATCACCGTCGACGACCCCGCGATCTCGATGACGATCGGCACGAACACCTCGCCGCTCGTGGGCAAGGTGAAGGGCCACAAGCTCACCGGCCGCATGGTGAAGGACCGCCTCGACCGCGAGCTCATCGGCAACGTCTCGCTCAAGGTCGTCGACATCGGCGCGCCCGACGCGTGGGAGGTGCAGGGGCGCGGCGAGCTCGCGCTCGCGATCCTCGTCGAGAACATGCGTCGCGAGGGGTTCGAGCTCACCGTCGGCAAGCCCCAGGTCGTCACCAAGACGATCGACGGCAAGGTGCACGAGCCGTTCGAGCACCTGACGATCGACGCCCCCGAGGAGCACCTCGGCGCGATCACCCAGCTCCTCGCCGCGCGCAAGGGCCGGATGGACACGATGACGAACCACGGCACCGGCTGGGTGCGCATGGAGTTCATCGTGCCGTCGCGCGGCCTCATCGGCTTCCGCACCGAGTTCCTCACGATCACCCGCGGCACGGGCATCGCGAACGCGATCTCGCACGGCTACGAGCCGTGGGCGGGCACGATCACGACCCGCATCAACGGCTCGATCGTCGCCGACCGCGCGGGTGTCGTCACGCCGAACGCGATCGTGCAGCTCCAGGAGCGCATGTCGTTCTTCGTGAAGCCGACGCAGGAGGTCTACGAGGGCATGGTCATCGGCGAGAACTCGCGCGCCGACGACATGGACGTGAACATCACGAAGGAGAAGCAGCTCACCAACATCCGCTCCTCCACCTCGGACAACTTCGAGAAGATGACCCCGTCGCGCGAGCTGACCCTCGAGGAGTGCCTGGAGTTCGCGCGCGAGGACGAGTGCGTCGAGGTGACGCCCGAGATCGTGCGCATCCGCAAGGTCGAGCTGGATGCCACCGCGCGGGCGCGAGCCGCGTCGCGCGCCAAGAAGCAGCAGTAGCGTCAACCTCCCGCCCTCCCCGGTTCGTCGTGACGACGACCGGGGCGAGTACGATCCCGGGTAACGAGGCGAGGAGCATCATCATGCGCAAGTCCGTCCGTCCCTGGCTCATCGGCATCGGGATCCTCCCGCTGACCCTGGCTCTCACCGGCTGCTTCGGCGGGCCGTCGCTGCCCAACGTGCCCGGCGGAGGCGGCGGCGACGACCCCGTCGACGACGAGCTCGTCGAGGACATGGTCGAGGGCTCGGGCGACGGGATCGACTTCGAGGCGGGCGAGCTTCCCGCGGACTTCCCCGTCGACGCGGTGCCGCTCGTGCCCGGCGTGGTGCAGACGGGGATGTCGATCTCCGGCGGCACGGCGTGGATGGTGACGATCGTCGCCGAGGACGAGGCGACCGCGAACTCGGCGCCTGCGCTGCTCGAGGCGGCCGGCTACACGAACGACAGCGTGTTCGCGTGGGAGAACGAGGAGTACCTCGTCGTCGTGGTGGCGATCCAGGAGGCCGAGGAGGGCTGGCTCGTCAGCTACCAGGTGCAGGTGCAGCAGTGATCACCCGGAGCCGACGGGCCGCGCTCGCGGTGCTCGCCGGGCTGCTCCTGCTCGGCGCGGCACCCGCGCTCGCGGGCTGCGCGGTCATCGAGGGCATCGTCGAGCAGCAGACGGGAGGCGACCTCGATCTCGGCGGCAACACCGTGCCCGACGACTTCCCGACCGAGGTGCCGCTCGCCTCGGGCGACGTCATCAACGGCTCCGCGGCGACGGGGGCGGACGGCGAGCGGGTCTGGAACGTGCTCATGAACGTCGCCGACCCCGACGCCCCGACGTCGATCGCGGCGCAGCTCGAGGGCGCCGGCTTCGCGACGGCCGACGGGGTCGGCGGCGTGGGTGAGCAGGGCGGAACCCTGACCTACACGAACGGGGCGCTCGTCGTGAACGTGCTGCTGGCGAAGGTCGACGCCGGCTGGACGGCCAACTACACCGTCGCCCGCAGCGGCGGATGACGTCGTCGCTGCTCGCCGCGCGGGTCTTCACGGTCGTCCTCGCGGTGCTCGTCGGCGCGGGCGTCGGCTTCGTGCTCACGTTCACGCATCGCCAGTACGTCGTGCCGGTCGCGGGGATGCCGGTGCCGCTGGGCCTGCTCGGCGGGCTCGCGATCGTCGCCGCGCTGCTCGTCGGCATGCGGCTCGCCTTCGGCGACCGGATCGCGCCCCTCGCGGCCGGGCTCGGCATCGTGGCGGCGATCGGCATCCTCGGCATCCCGCAGCCGAACGGCTCGACCGTGTACGCGAACGACGCCCTCGACTACGTGTGGATCCTCGCGCCCGTCGTGATCGCGGCCGTCGTCGTGTTCTGGCCCGAGCGCCGCGAACGTCGCGGCGCGAGTTAGGGCACCCTAACCAGCCGCGCGTCTCGAGTCTTCGTAGACTGGTGACGTGACGTACGTGATCGCCCTGCCGTGCGTGGACGTCAAAGACCGCGCCTGCATCGACGAGTGCCCCGTCGACTGCATCTACGAGGGCGATCGGATGCTCTACATCCAGCCCGACGAGTGCGTCGACTGCGGCGCGTGCGAGCCGGTCTGCCCGGTCGAGGCCATCTACTACGAAGACGACCTGCCGGAGCAGTGGTCGGACTACTACACGGCGAACGTCGAGTTCTTCGCCGAGGTCGGCTCGCCGGGAGGCGCCGCCAAGGTCGGCGTGCTGCCGGGCGACCACCCGATCGTCGCCGCGCTGCCGCCGCAGGCGCACTGAGCCCGAGCCGCCCCGTGCCGCTCGACCTGCCCGACTTCCCCTGGGACTCGCTCGTCCCCTTCCGCACCACCGCGGGTGCGCATCCGGACGGCGTCGTCGACCTCGCGATCGGCTCGCCCGTCGACCCGGTGCCCGCGCGGATCCGCGAGGCGCTGGCCGAGGCCGTCGACACCCCGGGGTATCCGCAGACGCAGGGCAGTCCCGAGCTGCGCGAGGCGATCGTCGGCTGGTACGCCCGGCGCGGCGTCGAGGTCGGCACGGCCAACGTGATCCCGACCATCGGCTCGAAGGAGTTCATCGCGACCCTGCCGACGCTCCTCGGGCTCGGGTCCGGCGACGTCGTCGTGCAGCCGACCGTCGCCTATCCGACGTACGAGGTCGGCGCGCGCATCGTCGGCGCGTCGGTGCTGCGGACGGACGAGCCCGACGAGTGGCCCGCCGACACGAGACTCGTCTGGCTCAACAGCCCCGGCAACCCCGACGGCCGCGTGCACGGGCACGAGTTCCTGCGTCGCGCCGTCGTGCGGGCGCGCGAGCTGGGCGCGATCATCGCGAACGACGAGTGCTACACCGAGCTCAACTGGGCCGGGTCGGGGCCGACCCCGTCGATCCTCGACCCCGAGGTGACGCAGGGCTCGCGCCGGCTGACGCTCGCGGTGCACTCCCTCTCGAAGCGGTCGAACCTCGCCGGCTACCGCGCCGGGTTCGTCGCCGGCTGCAGCGACCTCGTCGGCGAGATCCTCGAGGCGCGCAAGCACGCCGGACTCATCCCGCCCGCGCCCGTGCAGCACGCGATGGCCGTCGCCCTCGGCGACGACGCGCACGTCGCGGCGCAGCGGGAGCGCTACGGCGCGCGGAGGTCGCAGCTGCTCCCCGCGCTCCTCGACGCGGGCTTCCGGGTCGACCACTCCGAGGCGGGGCTCTACCTCTGGGCGACGCGCGGCGAGGACTGCTGGGCCACCGTCGCCGCGCTGGCCGAGCTCGGCATCCTCGTCACCCCGGGCGCCTTCTACGGCGAGGGCGGGCGCGAGCACGTGCGCATCTCGCTGACGGCGACCGACGAGCGCATCGCCGCGGCCGCCGCACGACTGTCGACGATCTCCAACTGAACGCGCCCTTTCTTGGGGGTCGCCGTGGTCCCTCCGGGTGGCCCCTAGGCTGTAAGGGTGAGTGACGACCAGCCCGACACGGCCACGTTCTCGTACGGCGACACGAGCGCCGAGTTCCCGATCGTGCGTGCCGTGGATGGACGCGACAGCGTCGACGTGTCCGCGTTCATGAAGACGACGGGGCTCACCGCCCTCGACCAGGGCTTCGTGAACACCGCCTCGACGAAGAGCGCCATCACGTACATCGACGGGGATGCCGGCATCCTGAGGTATCGCGGCTACGCGATCGAGGACCTCGCCCGCAACTCGACGTACCTCGAGGTCGCCTGGCTGCTCATCTACGGCGAGCTGCCGACGCAGAGCGAGCTCGCCGACTTCGAGGACCGCATCCGGCACCACACGCTGCTGCACGAGGACCTCAAGACGTTCTTCCAGGCGCTGCCGCACACCGCGCATCCGATGTCGGTGCTCTCCTCGGCCGTCTCGGCGCTGTCGACGTACTACGAGACCGACCTCGACCCGCACAACCCCGAGATGGTCGAGATCAACACGGTGCGGCTGCTCGCGAAGCTGCCCGTGATCGCGGCCTACGCGCACAAGAAGTCGCTCGGGCAGGCCTTCCTCTATCCCGACAACTCGCTCTCGTTCGTCGAGAACTTCCTCAAGCTCAACTTCGGCAACATGGCCGAGGAGTACGAGATCAACCCCGTGCTCGTGAACGCGCTCGACCGGCTGCTCATCCTGCACGAGGACCACGAGCAGAACGCCTCCACCTCGACGGTGCGACTCGTCGGCTCGACCGAGGCCAACATCTTCGCCTCGATCTCGGCGGGCATCAACGCCCTCTACGGTCCGCTGCACGGCGGCGCGAACGAGGCCGTGCTCTCGATGCTCACGCGCATCCAGGAGTCGGGCGAGAGCGTGCAGAAGTTCGTCGAGCGGGTGAAGAACAAGGAGGACGGGGTGAAGCTGATGGGCTTCGGCCACCGCGTCTACAAGAACTTCGACCCGCGCGCGAAGCTCGTCAAGGAGAGCGCGGACGAGGTGCTCGCCGACCTCGGCGTGAAGGATCCGCTGCTCGACATCGCGAAGGAGCTCGAGCAGGCCGCCCTCGCCGACGACTACTTCATCGAGCGCAAGCTCTACCCCAACGTCGACTTCTACACGGGCGTCATCTACAAGGCGATGGGCTTCCCCGCCCGCACCTTCACGGTCCTGTTCGCGATCGGCCGCCTCCCCGGCTGGATCGCCCACTGGCGCGAGCAGATCAACGACCCCGCGACGAAGATCGGCCGTCCGCAGCAGCTCTACACCGGGTCGCCCGCACGTCCTTGGCCGTCGGGGCGCTAGGGCTTTTGTCGGGTTAGTTGCACATTGCTCCGTCCTCCCGGAGTGGTGTGCAACCGGAGGAGCAGTCTCCTGCACAGCGGGCTCCCGCGGCCCGTCTGCACCGAGGCCTGACGGCCGGCGCCCCCGACGGCCGCACTCGCCGACGATCTCGGGATGACGACCGACTGGTACGACGACTACATCCTCACCCCCGCGATCACCATCCCCGCCGAGCGGGCCGCGCTCTATCGGGCCGCCGCGCGCGGTGCATTCGTGCGGGTCCTGCGCGGCGTGTACGTGCGCGCCGCCTACTGGGATGCGCTCGACTTCGAGGGCCGCCACCGGGCACGGATGCGCTCCGCCTGGCTGCTCGATCCGCGCCTGGTCTTCTCACATCTCTCGGCCGCGCTGCTCTGGGGCCTGCCGACGGTCGGCGGCGACATGTCGGTGCCCCACGCTCTCGGCGACCACTCGAGCGGCAGCCGGTCGCGCACGGGGCTGCGTCGCCACGCCGTCGGTCGGGCCGAGCACTACGTCGTCATCGACGGGCTGCCGGCCACGACCCTCGTCGACACGTGTGCGCACGTCGCCGCGGGCTACGAGCCCGAGGTCTCGATCCCGACGCTGGACTTCGCGCTCGCCCAGACCGGCGTCAGCCGCGAGGCCGTCATCGAACGGCTGGTCTCGACCCCTGCATCCGGCGGCGCGGTGCGCGGTCGCTGGGCGACGGCGTTCGCCGACCCTCTCGCCGGGTCGCCGGGGGAGTCGCTCAGCCGCGTCGCCATCCACCGTCTTCGCCTCCCGGCGCCGAGCCTGCAGGTGCGCGTCGTCGACGCCCTCGGGCTCGCCGGGATCGTCGACTTCTCGTGGCCCGACCATCGGCTCATCGGCGAGTTCGACGGGGTCGGCAAGTACCTGCGGGAGGCCTTCACGGGCGGCCGCGATCCGGGTGAGGTCGTCGTCGACGAGAAGCTGCGGGAGGATCGCCTCCGCGCGACAGGCCTCCGGGTCGCGCGGTGGGGGTGGGATGCCGCAAGGAACCCGGTGAAGCTCCGCCGCATCCTCTCGGAGCAGGGCCTTCGTGCGGTCTAGTTGCACAATCACTCCGGAGGACGCAGCAATGTGCAACTAAGTCGACAAAACTCACCCCGGCCACCCCGACCCGCACACCGGGATAGGCTCGTGCGGTGCGGTCCCCCTCTGCCGCGCGCTGGGACGTTCCGAGGACGGTGGACCCGTGTTCCTGCAACTGCTCGACGAGCACGGCACGCGCCATCCGTCGGACGAGTTCGACCCGCACGTCACCCACCTGACGCCGGACGACCTCCTCGGCCTCTACCGCGACATGGTCGTCGTGCGACGCCTGGACTCCGAGGCCACGGCGCTGCAACGGCAGGGCGAGCTCGCGCTGTGGCCGCCGCTGCTCGGGCAGGAGGCCGCCCAGATCGGATCGGGACGCGCGCTGCGATCCGACGACTTCGTCTTCTCGAGCTACCGCGAGCACGGGGTGGCCTACACGCGCGGCGTCGCGCTGCAGGACCTCGTGCGCGTCTGGCGCGGCACGGCGCAGTCGGGCTGGAACCCGTTCGACCACAACATGTCGACCCCGCAGGTGATCATCGGCGCGCAGACGCTGCACGCGGTCGGCTACGCGATGGGCATCCGCAACGACGGGGCGGATGCCGTCGCGGTCACGTACTTCGGCGACGGTGCGCTGAGCGAGGGCGACGTCTCCGAGGCGATGGTCTTCGCCGCGAGCTTCGCCGCCCCGGTCGTGTTCTTCTGCCAGAACAACCACTGGGCGATCTCGGAGCCCGTGCGCGTGCAGTCGACGGTCGAGCTCGCGGATCGCGCGAGCGGCTTCGGCATCCCGTCGCTGCGCGTCGACGGCAACGACGTGCTCGCGGTCGCCGCCGCCACGAGCGTCGCCCTGACCCGCGCCCGCGAGGGCGGCGGCCCGACCTTCGTCGAGGCGGTCACGTATCGCATGGGCCCGCACACGACCGCCGACGACCCGACGCGATACCGGGATGCCGCCGAGCTCGCCGCGTGGGCCGAGCGCGATCCGATCACCCGGCTCGGCGCCCACCTCCGAGCCGAGGGCGTGCTTGACGCCGCCGCCGAGGAGCGCGTGCGGTCCGAGGCGGATGCCGCCGCCGCCGAGCTCCGCGCCGGCTGCCTCGCGCTCGCCGATCCCGAGCCGCTCGCGCTCTTCGACCACGTGTACGCCGAGCCCCACCCCGTGATCGACCGTCAGCGCGCCGAGTACGCGCGGTACCTCGACGGGTTCGCCGACTGATGGCGGCGCAGACCCTCACCCTCGGACGGGCGCTCAACTCGGGCCTGCGTCGCGCGCTCGCCGACGATCCGAAGGTCGTCGTGCTCGGCGAGGACGTCGGCGTGCTCGGCGGCGTCTACCGCATCACCGACGGGCTGCAGCCGGAGTTCGGCGCGCGTCGCGTCGTCGACACCCCGCTCGCCGAGTCGGCCATCATCGGCACCGCGATCGGCCTGGCCTTCCGCGGCTACCGCCCCGTGTGCGAGATCCAGTTCGACGGGTTCGTCTATCCGGCGTTCGACCAGATCGTGAGCCAGCTCGCCCGCATGCGCGCGCGCACCGGTGGCGCGGTGACGCTGCCCCTCACGATCCGCATCCCGGTGGGCGGCGGCGTCGGCAGCCCCGAGCACCACTCCGACAGCCCCGAGGCGCTCTTCGTGCACACCCCGGGGCTGCGCGTCGTCACGGCCTCGACGCCGCAGGACGCGCACACCCTCCTCCGCCAGGCGATCGCGAGCGACGACCCCGTCGTCTTCTTCGAGCCGAAGCGCCGCTACCACGTCAAGGGCGAGGTCGACGAGGATGCCGTCGACCTGCCGATGTCGAGCGCCCGGGTCGCCCGCGCCGGCGATCGGGTGACGCTCGTCACGTTCGGCTCGCTCGTGCCGACGGCCCTCGATGCCGCCACGGCCGCCGCGGACGAGGGCGTGTCGATCGAGGTGATCGACCTGCGCTCGCTCTCGCCGATCGACTATCCGACGATCGAGGCGTCGGTGCGCCGCACGGGACGCCTCGTGATCGCGCACGAGGCGCCCTTCACGGGCGGCCTCGGCGCGGAGATCGCGGCGACGATCACCGAGCGCTGCTTCCACCACCTCGAGGCGGCTCCCGTGCGGGTCACCGGCCACGACGTCGTCTACCCGCCGGCGCGGCTCGAGCGGCATATGATCCCCGACCTCGACCGCATCCTCGACGGGGTCGACCGGGTGCTCGGCAGGGTGCCCGTGGGGGAGGGCGCGTGACGCTCCGTCAGTTCCGCCTGCCGGATCTCGGCGAGGGTCTCACGGAGTCGGACCTCATCGAGTGGCGCGTCGCCGAGGGCGAGCAGGTCGAGCTCAATCAGATCATCGCCGAGGTGGAGACCGCGAAGGCGCTCGTCGAGATCCCGTCGCCGTACGCGGGGGTCGTCGCCGAGCTGCACGCCGCCGCGGGGGAGACGGTCAACGTGGGCGATCCGCTCGTCACGTTCGCGGTCGCCGGGGAGC
>JAEWKY010000028.1 GCA_023457615.1 Actinomycetes bacterium
GTCAGGCTGACCCTGACCGCGGCCGGCCGGGAGCGGCAGCGCGAGGTCGGGCGCGCGCACGCGCGGGACGTCGCGGCCGCGATGACCGCGCGGGTCGATGACGCCGACCTCGAAGAACTCGACCGCATCTGCCGGGCGCTGCTCGGCTCGAAGGAGCACTGACATGTCCCGGAATCTCGTCGTCGTCAACGCCGGCACGAGCGACCCGTCGTCGACGCGGCTGCTCGCCGACCGCGTCGCCCAGCGCGTCGCGCACCTCTCCGAGGAGCCCGTCGACCTCCACGTCGTCGACCTCCGCGAGCTCGCGAACGAGGTGACGACCGCGCTCGTCGCCCAGCACGTCGGTCCGGGGCTGCGGGCCGCCATGGAGGCGATCGCCTCCGCCGACGGCGTGGTCGCGGCGACCCCGGTCTACGCCGCGGGACCGAGCGGGCTGTTCAGCTCGTTCTTCCAGGTGCTCGAGACCGACGCGCTCATCGGCACGCCCGTCGTGCTCGCCGCGACCGCCGGCACCGCGCGGCACGCGCTCGTGGCCGACGACCAGCTGCGCGGGATGTTCGGATACCTCCGTGCGATCACGGTGCCCACCGCGCTGTTCGCGGCCCCCGAGGACTGGGGCGACGGAGCGCTCACGTCGCGCATCGACCGCGCCGCGCTCGAGCTCGTCGCACTCATGGACGCCGGCTTCGCGCAGACCGTCCGCACCGGCAACGCCACCCGCTACCAGACGCAGTTCGGCTCGGCCAACGACCCCGGCATCCAGCTCGACAGCGACCTCATGCGCCTCGCCGCGGGCGGCACCCGGAAGACGGGGCCTCGACCCGTCTGAGGGCTGTGACAACATGAGCGCATGACCGACCGCCTCATGCTGCTCGACACGGCGGGCCTCTACTTCCGCGCGTTCTACGGAGTCCCCGACACGGTGACCGCGCCCGACGGCACCGTCGTCAACGCCGTGCGCGGCACGCTCGACATGGTCGCGCGTCTCGTGTCGCAGTTCCAGCCGACCCACGTGATCGCGTGCTGGGACGACGACTGGCGTCCGCAGTGGCGCGTCGACCTGATCCCGTCGTACAAGACGCACCGCGTGGCCGTCGAGGTCGAGGCGGGCCCGGACGTCGAGGTCGTCCCCGACCCGCTGAGCGTGCAGGTGCCGCTCATCGCGGAGTCGCTCGGGCTGCTCGGCGTCCCGATCGTCGGCGCCGCCGAGCACGAGGCCGACGACGTCATCGGCACGCTCGCCTCGACCGCGACGATGCCCGTCGACGTCGTGACGGGCGACCGCGACCTCTTCCAGCTCGTCGACGACGCGCGCGAGGTGCGGGTGATCTACACCGGGCGCGGGATGGCGAACCTCGAGCTCCTCGACGGCGCCGCCGTCGAGTCGAGGTACGCGATCGAGCCACGCCAGTACGCGGCCTTCGCGGCGATGCGCGGCGATCCCTCCGACGGGCTGCCGGGGGTCGCGGGGGTCGGCGAGAAGACGGCGGCCGGTCTGCTGCGCTCCTTCTCCGATCTCGACGGCGTCGTGGCCGCGGCGAACGATCCGGCGTCGACGATCGCCGCGGGGGTGCGCGCGAAGCTGCTCGCAGCCGCCGACTACCTCGCCGTCGCGCCCTCGGTCGTCAACGTCGTGCGCGACCTCGACCTGCCGCGGGTCGACGCGCGGCTGCACGCGCTGTCGGCCGACGAGGTCGCGGCCGCGCGCGGTTTCGCCGAGCGCTGGGGCCTCGACTCCGCGATGACGCGCGCGCTCGGCGCCCTCCCGCGGTCGTCCTAGGGCGCGCCGCCACGTCCGCGGGCAGGTCGGGGAACTCGCGAGCTCAACCCGCCGGCGGGGCCTCGGGAGCCGTCGGCGCCGCCTTCTGCTCGGCCCGCGCCGCACGGAAGATGTTGAACAGGATGGCGCCGCAGCCGAGCAGGCCGAAGATGAACGTGAAGACCGCGTCACCCGCCAGCTCGCCCGACACCGACGGGTCGGCGAGGATCTCGCCGGCGACCGACGGGAACTGCGGGTTGGTCAGCACCTCGAACCACGACATCCCCCAGACGTCGCCGAGCGCGACCGCGATCACCGTGTACTGCGCCACGACGAAGGCGAGCACGAGGGTCACGATCGTGACGAGCGCGACCACGACGGCGCCGCGCATCGACACGCGACCCCCGGAGCCGAGCCGGTAGAGGAAGAACGCGGCGAAGGCGACGCCGAGGGCGACGATCGAGGCGATGAAGCCGAGGTTGTAGATCACGGAGAACACCACGATGCCGGCCGGGATGGTCAGCAGCGACAGCAGCAGACCGCGCACGAGGTTCTCGGGCGGAAGCGGCGCGGCTGAGGCGACGGGCGCCGCGGGAGCGGCCGGCGCGGGCTGCGCGGGCTGCGCGCCGGGCGCGGGCGGTACGGCCGGGAACGAGTCGGACGCGGGCGCCGCGGCGGGGTTCGAGTCGGGCTGGTCGTTCGCGGGAGTCGCTGACATGCCCGAGAGTCTAGGGGTGCTCGACTACGTGGCGGGGTCGACCGGCGTCGGCGCGCCCGCGCTGCGCTCCGCGATGAGGGCGCCGCGCAGGAGCGTGAAGCAGCCGATCGCGGCGAACACGAGCGGGAGGGCGCCGAGCTGCGCGAGGAACCCGACGTAGCCGGGCGTGCCGAAGACCCCGGCGATCCGCGCCGGGAAGTCGGCGGCGAGCAGCACCTGCCAGACGTCGAGCCCGTAGGTGACCGCGAGCCCCTGGGCGAGGGTGAAGGCGCGCGCGCCGAGCACCGCGAGCACGACGCCGGCGAGGGTGACGACGCTCACCACGGCCGCGCCGACGAGCGAGATGCGACCGCCGGAGCCCAGCCGATAGAGGAAGAACGCCGCGGCGGCGACGCCGAAGCCGACGACCGCCGACACGAAGCCGAGGTTCCAGACGAACGCGAACACGACGATTCCCGCGGGGATCGCGAGCAGCGACAGCAGCGCCCCGGGCAGGACGCGCTCGGGACCGCGAGGGGGCGGCGGGACGGTGACGACGGCATCCTGCTCGGACATGCCGCGAGTCTAGAGGAGCCCTCAGCCGGCCGAGGCGACCTCGTCGGCGGCCGCGAGCTGGCCGCACGCGCCGTCGATCTCCTTGCCGCGCGTGTCGCGCAGCGTCGTCGGGATGCCCTTCGCCTCGAGCCGACGCACGAACTCGTCCTGCACCGCGGGCTCGCTCGCCGTCCAGATCGACCCGGGCGTCGGGTTGAGCGGGATCGGGTTGACGTGCACCCAGCCGCGCCCGCGCGCGTTGAGCTTGTCGCCGAGCAGGTCGGCGCGCCAGCCGTGGTCGTTCATGTCCTTGATCAGCGCGTACTCGATCGACACACGACGCTTCGTCGCGTCGAAGTAGGCGCGCGCGGCATCCAGCACCTCGTCGACCTTCCAGCGCGAGTTGACCGGGATGAGCTCGTCGCGCAGCTCGTCGTCTGGCGCGTGCAGGGAGAGGGCGAAGGTGACCGGGATGTCCTCCGCCGCGAGCTTGGCGATCGCCGGGGCGAGCCCGACCGTCGAGACGGTGATGCCGCGCGCCGACATCCCGAGCCCCTCCGGCTGCGGCGCGACCATCGTGCGGATCGCCCTCAGCACCCGCGCGTAGTTGGCCAGCGGCTCCCCCATGCCCATGAAGACGATGTTGGAGACCCGCTCGGCCGAGTGATCCGTCTTCTTCTTGCCGCCCAGCCGACCCTCGGCGATGACGCGGTTGGCGCGCACGATCTGGTCGACGATCTCGGCCGTCGAGAGGTTGCGGGTGAGCCCCGCCTGGCCCGTCGCGCAGAACGGGCAGTTCATGCCGCATCCGGCCTGCGACGAGATGCACAGCGTGATGCGACCCGGGTAGCGCATGAGCACCGACTCGACGAGAGCTCCGTCGTGCAGCTTCCAGAGGAACTTGATCGTGTCGCCGCGATCGGTCTCGAGGCGGCGCAGCTCGGTGAGCAGCGGCGGGAGGAGGCCCGCGACGAGCTCGTCCCGCCCCGCGGCCGGCAGGTCGGTCATCTCGGCCGGGTCGGACGTGAAGTGGGTGAAGTAGTGGGCGGCGAGCTGCTTCGCGCGGAACCCCGGCAGCCCGAGCGCGGTGACCCTCTCGACGCGCTCCGTCGCCGAGAGGTCGGCGAGGTGCTCGGGCGGCTTGCCGCGCTTCGGGCTCGCGAACTGCAGCAGCGGGCGACCCTCGGTGTCGAGCTTCTGCGACCAGCCCTCGGTCGCGGGCCGCACCTGGCGTGCCGCGGAGGCCGGGCGCGGCCGGGTCTCGCGGATCTCGCTGCTGCTCATCGTTCCAGGGTACGGGGCTCCAGCGCGGCGACGTCGATGAGCACCTTGCCCGTGACGCCCGCCTCGACGGCGTCGTGCGCCTCGGCCGTCCGCTCGAGGGGGAACCTGTGCAACGGGAGCCCGGCGGCCTCGCCGACGGGAAGCGCCGCGAGGGCCGCGCCGACGTCCTCGGCCGCCGCCGCGAGAGCTGCCGGCGGCACGCTGTACAGCAGCACGAACTGCACGCGCGCGTTGAGCATCATGTACTCGCGCACGGGCAGCGCGAAAGGGGCGTCGCCGTCGTTCGCGTAGATCGCGATCGTGCCGGCGGTCCGCAGGATCGCGCGATCGAGCGCGGCGTTCGCGCCGGCGGCGAGCTCCACGACGAGGTCCACGCCGTCGGGCGCGTGCGCGCGCACCCGCTCCGCGGCGTCGGCCGCCCGGTAGTCGACGGTCGCG
>JAEWKY010000029.1 GCA_023457615.1 Actinomycetes bacterium
ACGTCCTGCTTCTGCACGTCGCGGAAGTACTCCGCCATCGTGAGGGCCGACAGGGCGACGCGCAGACGCGTTCCCGGCGGCTCGTCCATCTGGCCGAAGACGAGGGCGGTCTTGTCGAAGACGCCCGCCTCCTCCATCTCGTGGATGAGGTCGTTGCCCTCACGGGTGCGCTCGCCGACACCGGCGAACACCGACACACCACCGTGGTCCTGCGCGACGCGCTGGATCATCTCCTGGATGAGGACGGTCTTGCCGACGCCCGCACCACCGAAGAGACCGATCTTGCCACCCTGCACGTAGGGCGTGAGCAGGTCGATGACCTTGATGCCGGTCTCGAACATCTGCGTCTTCGACAAGACCGCCCTCGTCTTCGGCCAGATGGACGAGCCGCCGGGAACGCGTCTGCGCGTCGCCCTGTCGGCCCTCACGATGGCGGAGTACTTCCGCGACGTGCAGAAGCAGGACGTCCTCCTGTTCATCGACAACATCTTCCGCTTCACGCAGGCGGGCTCCGAGGTGTCGACGCTGCTCGGCCGCATGCCCTCCGCGGTGGGCTACCAGCCGAACCTCGCCGACGAGATGGGCATCCTCCAGGAGCGCATCACCTCGACGCGCGGTCACTCGATCACCTCGCTGCAGGCGATCTACGTGCCCGCCGACGACTACACCGACCCGGCGCCGGCGACGACCTTCGCGCACCTCGACGCGACGACCGAGCTCTCCCGCGAGATCGCGTCGAAGGGCCTCTACCCGGCCGTCGACCCGCTCTCGTCGACCTCGCGCATCATGGACCCGCGCTACCTGGGCGAGGACCACTACCGCGTGGCGATCGCCGTGAAGGCGATCCTGCAGAAGAACAAGGAGCTCCAGGAGATCATCGCGATCCTCGGTGTCGACGAGCTCTCCGAGGAGGACAAGATCACGGTCGCCCGCGCCCGTCGCATCCAGCAGTTCCTCTCGCAGAACACCTACATGGCGAAGAAGTTCACCGGTGTCGAGGGCTCGACCGTGCCGCTCAAGGAGACGATCGAGTCGTTCGACGCGATCGTCCGCGGCGACTTCGACCACGTCGCCGAGCAGGCGTTCTTCAACGTCGGCGGCATCTCCGACGTCGAGAAGGCCTGGGACCGCATCCAGAAGGAGAACGGCTGAGCATGGCCGACGCCAAGTCGCTGACGGTGAGCGTCGTCGCGGCCGACCACGAGGTGTGGTCGGGCGCGGCGAAGCAGATCGTCGCGCGCACCACGGAGGGCGAGATCGGCATCCTGGCCGGTCACGAGCCGATCCTCGCGGTGCTCTCCGCGGGCGAGGTGCGCATCACGCCGCTCGAGGGCGCCGTCATCACCGCGAACGCGGAGGACGGCTTCCTCTCGGTGCAGAACGACACCGTCACGATCGTCGCCGGCCAGGCTACGCTCGTCTCCTGACGCCGCGAGCGTCCGGGATCGGGGGAGTGCTGTGAGCGGGGTCGACGCATGCTCGTCGTGATGGCCGGGCTCCCGGGCTCCGGCAAGTCCACGGTCGCCGAGGGGGTGGGTGCGCGTCTCGCGCTGCCCGTCGTCTCGGTCGACCCGATCGAGTCGGCGATCCTCTCCGCGGGGATCGACGCCGACCAGCCGACGGGGCTCGCCGCCTATCTCGTCGCCGAGACGATCGCGGAGTCCGTGGTCGCGGGCGGCGGCGGCATCGTCGTCGACGCCGTGAACGCGGTGGAGCCGGCGCGCGAGCAGTGGGTGCGCCTCGCGACGCGACGCGGCATCCCGATCCGCTTCGTCGAGGTGGTCTGCTCGGACGCCGACGTGCACCGGGCGCGGCTCGAGGCCCGCGGACGTCAGCTCGCGCACATCGCCGAGCCCACCTGGCACGCCGTCGAGCAGAGTCTCGACGAGTGGGAGGCCTGGGGCGGCGAGTCGGGTGCGGTGCCGCGCATCACGGTCGACTCCGTGCATCCCGTGCCGGAGCTCGTCGACCGGGTCGTCGCCTTCGTGCGGGGCTGACCGGTGCTCGTCCTCCTGCCGCCGTCGGAGACCAAGCGCGACGGCGGCACGGGCGCGCCGCTCGACCTGGCCGCCCTGTCGTTCCCCGAGCTGAACCCGACGCGCCGCCGCGTGCTCTCGGCGCTCCGGGCGCTCTCGCGCAACCTCGGCGCGGCGGCCGGCATGCTCCGACTGGGTCCGTCGAGCGCGAGCGAGGCCGCACGCAACCGCGTCGTCACGACGTCGCCGACGATGCCCGCGATCGACCGCTACGACGGCGTGCTCTTCGACGAGCTGGATGCCGGCTCGCTTCCCGAGGACGCCCGCGCGTTCGCGGGGGAGCACGTCGCCGTCGGCTCGGCGCTCTTCGGCCTCACGGGTGCGCTCGATCCGATCCCCGCCTACCGGCTGTCGCACGACTCCCGGTTGCCGGGCACGACGCTGCGCGCGGCGTGGGGCGCCGCGGCGGACGTGCTCGGCGCGCGCTCCGGCCTGCTCCTCGACCTGCGCTCGGAGGGGTACGCCGCGCTTCTGCCGCGACCGCGACGCGAGGACGCCGTGTATGTGCGGGTCGTCGCGGAGGGCGACGACGGACGCCGGCGCGCCCTCAACCACTTCAACAAGAAGGGGAAGGGCGCCTTCGCCCGCCGCCTGCTCCTCGCGCGCGTCGACCACCCCGATGTCGGCTCGCTGCTCGCCTGGGCCGCGGGAGAGGGCATCCGCCTCGAGCCCGGAGCGCCGGGCGAGCTCGACCTCGTGGTCTAGCTCTCCGCGCGGTGCTCTAGCCTTCGGCGCGCCAGCATCCCTCGAGGTGGTCGTCGACGACGCCCGCCGACTGCAGCAGGGCGTACATCGTCGTGGGCCCGACGAACCGGAACCCCAGCTTCCGCAGGGTCGTGCTGAGCTCCTGCGACTCGCGGGTGACGGCCGGGACGTCGCCCCAGCGGCGCGGTCGCGGACGCGGCTCGACGGGCGCGAACGACCAGACGAGGCGGTCGAGCGCGCCGGGATCGCCGGCGACGAGGTCGCGGGTGACGCGCGCGTTGCCGATCGTCGCGAGCACCTTCGCGCGATTGCGGATGATGCGGTCGTCGACCATCAGGCGCTCGACGTCCGTCTCGTCGTAGCCGGCGATCGCGTCGAGGTCGAAGCCGTCGAACGCGTCGCGGAAGCCCGGTCGGCGACGCAGGATCGTGATCCAGGAGAGCCCGGCCTGGAACCCCTCGAGGCAGATCTTCTCGAACAGCGGCCGATCGCCGTGGAGGGGGGTGCCCCATTCCTCGTCGTGATACCGCGTGTACTCCGCATCGGCGCCGGTCCAGCCGCAGCGCGCCCGGCCGTCGTCGCCGACGAGCAGCTCCGGCCGGCTCACGCGGGCAGCGGCAGATCGAGCTCGACCGCGGTGCCGGCGCGGGGGACGCGGTGCGCGATGCCCTCGTGGGCGAGCAGCCAGGACTTGGTGGAGATGCCCTCGCCGCCGCTGTAGCCCGTGATGAGGCCGGACGCCCCGAGGATGCGGTGGCACGGGACGATGATCGGGACCGGGTTGGCGCCGACCGCCCCGCCGACCGCGCGCCCCGCCGTCGCCCGACCGGTGCCGCGCCCGAGGTCGCCGTAGGAGGCGATCTCGCCGAAGCCGAGCTGGGAGATCTGCGCCCACACCGAGCGCTGGAACTCGGTGCCGACGAGCCGCACCGGCAGGTCGAAGTCGTGGCGCTCGCCCGCGAAGTACTGCGCGAGCTGCGCGACGGCGGCGTCGACGATCGGGTCGGGCCGCTCGGCGAGGTCGTCGTGCGGCAGCGCGCCGTCGCGCTCGATCGAGAGGGCGACGATCGCCGCGCCGTCGCCGACGACCTCGAGGCGGCCGAGCGGGCTCGACGTGCGGCGCAGGGCGACGGGGGAGACGGGGGCGGGGCTGCTCATGGCTCCGAGCGTAGACGCCGCCGCCGACGCCGGTTCGCGGGAATCGGACATTGCGCGGACGGGGCGCGCCCGGAGAGCTGGGGAGGACTCCTCGTAGGCTGGCTCGCATGGAGAAGCGCACCCTCGGCACCACCGGACCCCTCGTGAGCGTCGTCGGACTCGGCTGCAACAACCTCGGGCGGGCGGGCACGCTCACCGCCGAGCAGGACGGCGCGACGGCGGTCGTGCACGCGGCGCTCGACGCGGGCGTGACGTTCTTCGACACCGCCGACATGTACGGCGCCGAGTTCGGGCTGAGCGAGACCCTCCTGGGCGTCGCGCTCCGCGGTCGTCGGGACGAGGCGATCGTGGCGACCAAGTTCGGGCACGCCGACTATCCGAGCCCCCTCGCCGAGCTCGGGCCGAAGGGCGGCCGCGCGTACGTCCGGGCCGCCGTGGAGGCGTCGCTCTCCCGCCTCGGGATCGAGCGCATCGACCTCTACCAGCTCCACACCCCGGACCCGGCGACGCCGATCGAGGAGACGCTCGGCGCCCTCGACGAGCTCGTGCGGGAGGGCAAGGTCGTCGCGATCGGCAACTCCAACTTCGACGGCGCGCAGCTCGCGGAGGCCGAGTCCGCCGCGGAGCGCCTCGGGACGGCGCGCTTCACCTCGGCGCAGAACCACTACAGCCTCGTCGCGCGCGCGGCCGAGGAGGAGGTCATCCCCGCGGCCGAGCGGCTCGGCCTGGGCTTCCTGCCGTACTTCCCGCTCGCGAACGGCCTCTTCACGGGCAAGTTCTCGCGCGACTCGCTGCCCGCGGACACGCGGATCGGCCGCCAGCGGCCCGAGGTGCACGAGAACGCCCCGTGGGACGCGATCGAGGCGCTCGAGGACTTCGCGGCGGCCCGGGGGATCGGGCTGCTCGAGGTGACGTTCGGCTGGCTGCTCGCGCGTCCCGTGCTCGCGAGCGTCATCGCGGGGGCGACGAAGCCCGAGCAGGTCCGGGCGAACGCCGCCGCCGGCTCGGCGTGGCGGCCCACGCCCGAGGAGGTCGCCGAGATCGGCGCCCTCTTCCCGGCCTGACCGCCACGTACTTCGTCAGTTCGTCGTCTGTCAGCTAGGATCGCTCAGCACATCTCGGTATCGACGGAGTGAGGTCGCGTGTCCAGTGCGTTCGACGGTCGGCGCGTGCAGCGGCACGCCCCGATCCGGGAGCAGGTCGCGGACATCCTCCGCGACGCGATCGTCAGCATGGAGCTCCGTCCGGGACAGCTGCTCATCGAGCGCGAGCTGTGCGAGATGACCTCCGCGAGCCGGCCCTCCGTGCGCGAGGCGCTGCGGCAGCTCGAGTCCGAAGGGCTCGTCGAGTCGCGCAATCGCCGCGGCACCGTGGTCGCCGCGCCGAGCCGGGAGCGCGCCGAGCAGCTCTACGAGGTGCGCGGCGAGCTCGAGGGCATGGCCGCCGAGCTCTTCGCGCTCCGAGCGGATGCCGAGCAGCGCGACGCGCTCCGGGTCGCCTTCGCCGCGGTCGAGCAGGCGGCGGCGCGCCACGACGGGGAGATGCTCGGCGCCAAGGACGAGCTCTACCGGGTGCTCGCCGACGGCGCGGGCAACCCGATCCTGAGCGAGATGCTCGCCGGCCTCCAGCGGCGCGTCACCCAGCTGCGCGCCCTGACCCTCACGAGTCCCGGGCGCCCCGCCGAGAGCCTCGAGGAGATCCGCGTGATCATGGCCGCGATCGAGGCGGGCGACGCCCCGGCGGCGCGCCAGGCGGCGACCCGGCACGTCGCGCAGGCCGCGCTCACGGCGCTCACCTTCGCCCGCGGCGCGGAGACCGCGGCGGTCGACGCGCTCTGACCGGGCCCGACGCGCGCCTCGCCCCGGCGCCGGGCGTCGCCTTGCCCTCCGCGAGATGTCGGCTATAACATTGTCAGACAGGAGGCGACGTGGCGAGCGACGAGTACGACGTGGTGGCGGTGCGCTACGGACGTCTGACGACGACGCGGTCCGACGGCTTCCTCAACCACCACGACTATCGCGAGGCCGACGGTCTCCTCGAGCTCGCGTACGACTTCTGGATCGTGCGCAACGCGGAGCGCACGATCGTGCTCGACACGGGCTTCGCGCCCGAGGTGGGACGGCGTCGAGGGCGCGAGGTGCTCGTCGAGCCGGCCGCGGCCTTCGCCGCCCTGGGCGTCGAGGACACCGAGGAGACCCTCGTCGTCCTGAGCCACGCGCACTACGACCACATCGGCAACGTCGGCCACTTCCGCCGCGCCCGGTTCCTCATGGCCGCCGCCGAGTACGACTTCTGGGTCGAGCGTCCGCGCGCGCAGCACCTCACCCGGCAGCTCGTGGAGGATGCGGAGCTCGAGGCGCTGCGCGCGCTGCGGGCCGCCGGCCGCCTCGAGCTCATCGAGGGCGCCAAGGTGCTCGGCCCCGGGGTCGAGGTGCTGCGGGCGCCGGGGCACACGCCGGGTCAGCTGATGCTCGTCGCGGGCAGTGCGGTGGGTCGCATCCTGCTCACCGCCGACGCCGTCCACTTCGACGAGGAGCTCGAGCGGCGGATGCCGTTCCGCCACATGTGCGACCTCGTCGCCGCCGCCGACACGTACGACTCGATCGACGCCCTCCGCGACTCGGGCGCCGTCGACCGCGTCGTCGTCGGCCACGAACCCGCCTACCGGGAGCGCTTCCCGGCCCATCCGCGCTTGGCCGAGCACACGCTCGTGCTGTCCGCACCCGTCTGATCGACGACACCGAAAGGGAGCATCCGTGCCGCTCAACGACCATTCGACCCACCAGGAGACCTACGACGCCGGCCTCGCGGTGCGCCGTGAGGTGCTCGGCCGCGAGTACGTCGACGCGTCGCTCGCGAACGCGACGGACTTCACGCGCGCGATGCAGGACCTCGTGACCGAGTACTGCTGGGGCGCCGTCTGGACGCGCGAGGGCCTCGCCCGTCGCGACCGCAGCCTGCTGAACCTCGCGATGATGACGGCGCTCAACCGGCCCCACGAGCTCGCCCTGCACGTGCGCGGCGCCCTCAACAACGGCCTCACGCGCAGCGAGATCCAGGAGGTCTTCCTGCAGTGCGCGATCTACAGCGGGGTGCCGGCGGCGCTCGAGTCGTTCAAGGTCGCCGAGTCGGTGTTCGCCGAGGTGAGCGCTGCGGAGGAGTCGGCGGGTGACTGACGAGGCTCGGCGCCTCGCGCTCATCGGTCTCGGCAACATGGGCGCGCCGATGGCGCGTCGCTGGATCGCCGCGGGATGGCGGGTGCACGGCGTCGACACCGCCGAGGCCGCGCGGGCGCGTTTCGCGGACGCGGGCGGACGGGTCTTCGACTCGGCGGCGGAGGCCGTGCGCGGCGCCGAGGCGATCGTGCTCATGCTGCCCAAGAGTGACGTCGTCGATCGCGTGCTGGACGACCTCGTCGGGGCCGACGCGCTCGCCGCGGGTCAGCTCGTGATCGACATGGGCTCCTCGCAGCCCGTGCGCTCGGTCGCCAACCGGGAGCGCCTCCTCGCGCTCGACGTCGAGTTCCTCGACGCGCCGGTCTCGGGCGGCGTGCGCGGCGTCGAGGCCGGCACCCTCGCGATCATGGCGGGCGGTCCGCCGGAGCTCGTCGCGGCGGCCGCGCCGCTGCTCGAGGTGCTCGGCACGGTCACGCACGTCGGGGAGACGGGCGCGGGGCACGCCGCGAAGGCGCTCAACAACCTGGTCTCGGCGGCGCACCTCTGGATGACCTCGGAGGCCGTGCTCGTCGCCGAGCGGTTCGGCATCCGTCGCGACGCGATGGTCGACGTGCTCAACGCCTCGACGGGCCGCAGCGTGTCGAGCGAGGTCAAGTGGCCCAAGTTCATCCTCACCGGCAGCTACGAGTCGGGCTTCCAGGCCGGGCTGCTCAGCAAGGACGCCCTCGTGGCGACGGATCTCACGCGGTCGCTCGGACTGCCGCCGCTCCTCGGCGACAGCGTCGCCGCGCTGTGGAGCCGCGCCGTGGAGGAGCTGCCGCCCGGCGCCGACCACACGGAGGTCGCGCGCTGGATCGAGGCGCAGTACCCCGCCGACGCGGGCGGCGCGACGTCGTGAGCGACTCCGACGCCGATCTCGCCCGCGCGCTCGCGGCGCGGCTGGGCACCCGCGAGGAGTCGTGGGGC
>JAEWKY010000030.1 GCA_023457615.1 Actinomycetes bacterium
GTCCCGTGCTCCCGGCGCCGACATGCTGAAGTACTCGCCCTTCAGTCCGTGCTGCTCGACGGCGGCATCGGCCGCTGCACCGGCGGTACGCGCGGACGTGCCGGCGCTCACGGACTCCGCGGCCGCCGCGGCGGGGAGCGCCGCGGCCGCCTCGTCCGCGGGCAGCGCGTCGAGCCGGTCTCGCGCGTCGGCGATCGCCTCGTCGGCAGCGGCGCACACGTGGGCGAGGAGGGACCGACGGAAGTCGGGCGCTCCTGCGAAGTGGTGGTGGAACGAGCCCTTCGTGAGGCCGAGCCGCCGTGCGAGACGGTCGACGCGGATGCCGGACGCCCCCTCCTCGCGCAGCACCCGCACGCCCTCGGTCAGCCAGCGCTCACGCGTCACCATGCCGAGACCGTACCGTACCGTACGGTACGAGGTCGTTCACGCCGCCAGCGCGGCGGCATCCAGGATCGTGTAGCTGTATCCCTGCTCGGCGAGGAAGCGCTGCCGGTTCTGCGCGAAGTCCTGATCGACGGTGTCGCGGGCGACGAGCGTGTAGAACGAGGCCGGGATGCCCGACTCCTTCGGCCGCAGCAGGCGCCCGAGGCGCTGGGCCTCCTCCTGGCGCGACCCGAACGATCCCGACACCTGGATGGCGACGGTGGCCTCCGGCAGGTCGATCGAGAAGTTCGCGACCTTGCTCACGACGAGCACCGTGAGCGTGCCGTCGCGGAACTCCTGGTAGAGCCGTTCGCGCTCCTCGGTGGGCGTCGACCCGGTGAGCGCGGGCGCGTCGAGGGCTTCGGCGAGCTCGTCGATCTGGTCGAGGTACTGCCCGATCACGAGGATGCGCTCGCCCGCGTGCTTCGCGACGAGGTCGCGCACGACCTGGAGCTTCGCGGGCGCCGTCGCCGCGAGCCGGTAGCGCTGGTCGTCGGCGCTCGCCGCGTACTCGAGGCGGTCGGAGGCGGGGAGGTCGATGCGCACCTCGTAGCAGGCCGCGGGGGAGATGTAGCCCTGCGCCTCGATCTCCTTCCACGGGGCGTCGAAGCGCTTCGGGCCGATCAGGCTGAAGACATCCGACTCCCGGCCGTCCTCGCGCACGAGCGTCGCGGTCAGGCCGAGGCGGCGACGGGCCTGCAGCTCGGCCGTGAGCTTGAACACGGGCGCGGGCAGCAGGTGCACCTCGTCGTAGACGATGAGGCCCCAGTCGAGCGCGTCGAGCAGCGCGAGGTGGGCGAACTCGCCTTTCCGCTTCGCCGTGAGGATCTGGTAGGTCGCGATCGTGACCGGCTTGATCTCCTTGCGCTCGCCGGAGTACTCGCCGATCTCGTCCTCGGTGAGGGTCGTGCGCTTGAGCAGCTCAGCGCGCCACTGACGGGCGCTCACCGTGTTGGTGACGAGGATGAGCGTGGTCGCATCCGCCTCCGCCATCGCGCCCGCGCCGACGATCGTCTTGCCGGCGCCGCAGGGCAGCACGACGACGCCCGAGCCGCCCTCGAAGAAGTTGTCGATCGCCTTCTGCTGGTATCCGCGCATCGCCCAGCCCGACTCGACGAGGTCGATGACGTGCGGCGTGCCCGGGGTGTAGCCCGCGGAGTCCTCGGCGGGCCAGCCGAGCTTGAGCAGCTCCTGCTTCACCTGGCCGCGGGCCCACGGCTGCAGCGTCCACTCGGTGCTCGTGCGACGCACGCCGAGCAGCGGGCCGATCTTGCTCGAGCGGGTGATCTCGGCGAGCACCGCCGGATCGGTCGTGGTCAGGATGAGCTCGCCCTCGGCATCCCGCTCGATCACGAGCCGCCCGTACCTTCCGACCGTCTCGTCGATGTCGACCGCGACCGTCTGCGGCACGGGGAACTTCGCGTACTTCTCCAGCGTGCCGAGCATCGCCTCGGCCGTGTGACCGGCCGCCCGCGCGTTCCAGAGGCCCAGCCGCGTGATGCGGTAGGTGTGCACGTGCTCGGGAGCCCGCTCGAGCTCCGCGAAGACGGCGAGTTCGTGGCGCGCATCCTCGGCGTCGGGGTGCGCCACCTCGAGCAGCACGGTGCGGTCGCTCTGCACGATCAGGGGCCCGGACATAACGGGCCATTCTACGCGCGGGCACCGGGGGGCGCTTGCGCGCCCGGGAGTCGCATTCGCCCCCGGGAGTTCGGACGCGCGTGCAACAAACGGCGGCGGAACCTAGGCGTCGGAGACCGCGACGATCGATGACAGCGGGAGGGTGCGCTCGATGTCGGCGCGCCGGTCGCGCGCGCGCAGGCGTCCGCCGGCGAGGGCCGCGGGCTCGAGCACGTAGTCGGCGACGCTGTCGTCGGGCAGCCGCACCGTGACCGTGACGGTGACCTTGCCCTTGATCGCGAGCTCGAGCTGCCGCGCGAGCCAGGCCCGGTCGGCCTCCTCGGGCGCCGCGGCGGCGCTCTCGCGCACCCGCGTGATGAGGATCGCGGCGGTGTCGTCGGTCACGACGCCGCCCGCGGACGCCGCCCGCCTCTCCGCCCGCATCGCGACGATCTCGCCCGCGGCATCCTCCGCGACGACCGGGTAGCGCGCGTCGAGCAGCGAGGTGTAGAGCAGCCCCACGTCGAAGCGGCTCACGAGCCGGTGCCGCCCGGCGACCTCGAGGGCGAGCGGCGCGAGCGCCTGGTCGACCGAGAGCTGGCGCAGCAGGTCGACGTCCTCGGAGCGCACGTAGCTCCCGGCGCTCTCCTCGAGTCGGCCGACCCGCAGCGTGCCGAACCGGGCGGCCGTGTCGGTGAGCAGGTAGTCCAGGGGCTGCGGGATGCCGGTGAGCGACAGCGTCGAGAGGAAAGCCCGGATGCCGTCCGCCGTCTCACCCGCGACGAACGCCCGCGTGAGCGAGACCGCGGTGATGCGGAACGACGACGCGACTCCGCGCGCCTCGACCTCCGCCATCCCGCGCAGCCGCGACTCGAGGTCGACCCGCAGCGGACCGGGGGCGATCACGGTGAGGTCGTGCTGGAGGTAGACCGACTCGACCTCCGCCGGGAACGACTCCGCCATCGCCGCGGCGGCCGACGCCGTGCCGTCGAGCAGCAGCCGAGAACCCGCCGTGCTCGGCGAGCCCTGGCCGGTGATGCCGAGCAGCTCGGCCTCGCGTGCGGCCGCGGCGGCGCGCTCGCGGATCCACTGCCCGCCCGCGGGGTAGAGCCAGCCGAGGTAGTCGAGGAGGCCGTCGCCCCAGACCACGTGCGCCCGCGAGCGCAGCAGCTCGCGCAGGTCGTCGGGCAGACGGCTCAGCCAGCCGCTGGCGAGCTCGGCCCAGCGCTCGACCCGCGAGCCGGCGAGCCAGCCGGGCAGTGCCGCCGTCGGCACCCACTCGGCGCCGGAGAGCACGGCGAGCCCCGCGCGCGCCGAGATGTCGAGCAGGAGCTCCACCTCCTCGGTCGCGACCCCGGCGACGGCGGCGAGGCGTCGCGCGTCGGGCAGGGCGAGGCCGCCGCGGGTGAGCCGTCGCGCCGGGGCGTCGCGCAGCGCCAGCAGGGTCTCGGTGACGGCCCCGAGGGTGCCGAACGCCCGATCCCCGGCGCCGCGGTCGATGAAGCGCACGTCGGTCTCGCTGACCGGCTCGAGCACGGCCGGAGGGGTGCCCGACTCGAGGTCGCGGCCCGCCGGCAGCCCGAA
>JAEWKY010000031.1 GCA_023457615.1 Actinomycetes bacterium
GTTCCGCGGACATGCGGAAGCCGGAGCGGGGAAGGTCTTTGGGGGGCCTCCCGCTCCGGCTTCCGGGTGTCGAGTTACCGACTACTCGATGGCGGACACCACCGGGTGGCTGCGTCGGTAGCTCTCCCGCACCAGATAGGCACCCGCTGCCAGCAGTGCGAGGATCACGGCGATGAGCGTCGCGATGCCGATCCCGGTGTAGGCGAGGCTGCCGGGGCCGCTGGCGCCGGGACCGCCGCCCGTGGGCGTCTCGGTCTCGCCGCCCGTGTCGCACCCGTTCGGGTCGGCGCAGTCGACGATCTGCGTGACGTTCGGTCCCACCGTGGCCTGGGCCAGGTTGACCGTCGCGACGCTGTCGCCGAGCACGCTCACGCGCACCGCGGTCTGGGTGAACAGGCTGCCCGCCGTGGTGGCGAAGCCGCCGTCGGCCACGAGCCGGATCTCCTGGATGTTGACCTTCACCGAGACGATGTCGCGCAGCGCGTCGCCGACCGAGCCGAGGCCGAGCAGGCCGCCCTCACCGCTCGTGCCGAGCAGCACCTCCGTGGCCGGGTGCACGAGGTTGGTCTCGAGCGAGTCGATCAGCTCCTGCACGCCTCCGTCGCCGTCGAACAGACCGTCGCGCAGCGTGCCGCCGAGGTCGCCGAGCGTGCCGTCGAGGTTCAGGCTGGTGTCGATGCCGAGGATGTCGACATCCGCCACCGCCTTCGCCGCGGCGCCGTTCAGCAGCTCGTCGATCGTCGCCTCGATGTCGAGCACGACGCCGGTGCGCAGCGGAGCGACGGCCGTCGACGTGGAGTTGCAGACGTTGTCCTGCACGGTCTGGTTCACGAACCCGGTGATCTCCTGCAGCACGCCGTCGACGAGCACGATGTCGCCGATGTCGTCCGCGACCCCGTCGGTCAGGCTGCCGACGATGCCCAGGTCGAGCACGCGGTCGGTGAGCTCACCGAGGCCGAGTCCGTTGAGCAGGGTGCCGAGCAGGCCGCCCACGCCGTTCTCCTGCAGCAGGCCGCGGAGGTCCGCCGCCGACAGCGTCGTGAGCACGGGCGTGGTCAGCACGCGGTCGACGAGCTCGCAGACCTCCTCGACGAGCGGCGCCTGGGCGACGTCGACGGCGAGGTCGGCGTGGATGTCGACCTTGGCGTCGTGCAGCACGTCCTCGACCTTCGCGGCCACCTGGTCGGCGATCGTGGAGACCGTCGTCGTGATGCCCTCGAGGATCTGGTTGACGATCTCGTCGGTCAGCAGCTCGGTGCCGGGCGCGAGGTCGTTGAGCTCGCCGCCGAGCAGCTGCTCGAGGTCGACGCGCACCTCACCGGTCTCGAGCGAGAACGAGACCGCGCCGTTGCCGTACTGCTCCTCGAGCAGGCTGTGCACCGCCTGGGTCAGGTCGCCCGTGTTGATCGTGGCCGAGACGTTGCCGCTCCCGCCGAGCAGGTTGAGCACGGGGTCGAGGCCGACGAGGGTGCCGTTGACCTCGTCGACGAGCGATCCGCCGGGGCCGACGAGCTGGTTGAGCGAGTCGACGACCTCCTGGAGAGCCGCGTCGACCTTCGGCGTCAGGTCGGAGATGGCCGGGCTGCTGAAGGTCAGGATGGCCTCGCCGAGCTGGTAGTCGCCGCTCGCCGTCTCGAGGTCGCCCTGCGCGCTCGCGGCGATCGCGCCGAGCTCGAGCTTGAGGTCGACGAGGGTCGAGGCGAACTCCGGCCCGAGCAGGGCCGCGAGGTCGAACGTGGCGTTCGCCGGCGGCGTCGAGCGGTCCGAGCCGATGCCGATCGCGCCGTCGTCGGCGATCGCGCCGCTCGCCCCGAAGGACGAGCCGTCGTCGTTCGCCTGGGCGTACTGGGCGACGGGGCCGATCTGGAGGACGCCGCCGAGGTCGATCTGCGGCGACTCGGCCTCCTCGACGACCACGGCGTCCTGGAGCACGCTCGCGTCGAGCGGATCCTTGGTCGTCTGGGTCGACTGGGTGCCGTCGTTGCGTGCCTGGGCGCCCGTCACGTCGACGACCTGGTCGAGGTCGACGCCGAGGATCGTCCCGGACAGGAACTGGCCTTCCGCGTAGGACGAGGGCTGCTCCTCGGCCGAGGCCGACAGCGGCGCGACGAGGGCGAAGGCCCCGCCGAGCGCGAGCGCGGTGACCGAAGCGGCGACCCGCTTGGTCGTGGTGCCGATGGTGTCCCGGTGTGCGGATTCCCCCTGAGGAGTTCCCACGCGCGGGTGTGCAGTGGTGAACACGTCTCTTGCCTTCCTGGTCCGATACGGACGCGGAAGCGAGATCGGTCGGCGTCGACCCCTCACGTGGCTGCGGGTCCCCCGGACCGCCCAGCGTGGGTGAGGCGAACGAGTCTTCGTCGGAAACCTGATCACAGCTTCGTACGCCCGTATTCAGTTATGAGGTGAAGCGGCGGGGCTGGTTGTGTCCCCGTCACCAGAAGAGACCGCGCCCCCGGCGGGCTATGACGCGGAAACGCGCCCGATTTCCATGACGTACACTGATCGGGTTGCCGGAAACGGCAAGCTTCGGCGTGCCCGCGACGCCCCTCCAGGGATGCGGTGGGTGCGCGCCGAGGGCGGTGGCTCAATTGGTAGAGCAGCGGTCTCCAAAACCGCAGGTTGCAGGTTCGAGTCCTGTCCGCCCTGCGCAGCGTTAGCTGATGTAGGGCCCTCCGACCGGAGGGATCGACGAAAGGTTGGATGTCGTGGCACGTGCGATCGACGAGCCGAGCGAAGACCTCGTCGCGAACGCCAAGCGCGACCGCGACGAGCGTCGTGGTCCGTTCGCGCGTATCGCCCTGTTCATCCGCCAGGTGTTCACCGAGCTGTCGAAGGTGGTGCGCCCGACCCGGCGCGAGCTGCTCAGCTTCACGATCGTCGTCATCGTCTTCGTCGCCATCATGATGGCGCTCGTCTACGGCCTCGACTTCGTGTTCTTCCAGGCCGTGTCCTGGCTCTTCGGCAGCGGCTTCACGCTCTAGGCGGGCCCTCTCCGGCCTCCGCCGTGCCATCAGTTCAGTAAGGAATCCCCACCGTGACCGAAGATTCGCGCCGCGACATCGATCTCGCGACCGCCGCCGAGCAGTCCTCCGAGGAGGACGAGGCCCAGGAGGGCAACGTCCTCGAGCAGGAGGAGAGCTCGGTCGACTCGGCCGAGCACGCCGCGCTCCACGTGATCGACGAGGACGAGAACGACGACGAGGAGTCGGTCGAGGCCGGCCTCGAGCAGCTGCTCGACGCGCTCGACGCCGCTCAGGACCCGGAGGCCGACGCGATCGTCGACGACGCCCTCGACATCGACTCCGCCCAGGAGGCCGACGCGGCCGCCGCGGCGACGGAGGACGAGGAGGAGGTCGAGACCGAGGAGGAGTCCGCGGTCGACCCCTACGAGGAGTTCCGCGCCGAGCTGCGCGGCAAGCCGGGCAAGTGGTACGTCATCCACTCCTACGCGGGCTTCGAGAAGCGCGTGAAGCAGAACATCGAGAGCCGGAAGGTCTCGATGGCGATGGAGGACTACGTCTTCGAGGTCCAGGTCCCGATGGAGGACGTGGTCGAGATCAAGAACGGCCAGCGCAAGCTCGTGAACCGCGTGCGCATCCCGGGCTACGTGCTCGTGCGCATGGACCTCAACGAGGACTCGTGGTCGGTCGTGCGGCACACGCCGGGCGTCACGGGCTTCGTCGGCAACTCGCACAACCCGACGCCGCTGCGCTTCGAGGAGGCCTTCAACATGCTGAAGAGCCTCGTGCAGGTCGTCGAGGCCCCGGTCAAGGGCGCCGCGGGCGGCAAGGCCACGGGCAAGGGCGCCGCCGCGCGCGTCATCCCGGCCGAGGTCGACTTCGAGGTCGGCGAGACCATCACGATCAAGGAGGGCTCGTTCGCGGGCCTCCCCGGCACGATCAGCGAGATCAAGCCCGAGAGCGGCAAGCTCACCGTGCTCGTCTCCCTCTTCGAGCGCGAGACCCCGGTCGAGCTCTCCTTCGACCAGGTCACCAAGCTCTAGTTCTTCCGCCGCGTGGCTCCAGCCGCGGACGTGGGTCCGTGGCGGGAATCCGCGCGAGGCGGTATCCTCGCAAGGTTGCCTTCGGGCAGCACCACCGCATCCGGGCTCCGTTCGCCGAACAGAAGGCCCGGATGACGGGAGCGCGTCTCTGAACAGAGCGCACGAGAGAAGAAGGAAGCATGGCACCGAAGAAGAAGGTGACCGGCCTGATCAAGCTCCAGATCAACGCCGGCGCCGCCAACCCCGCCCCGCCGATCGGCCCCGCCCTCGGTCAGCACGGCGTGAACATCATGGAGTTCTGCAAGGCGTACAACGAGGCGACCGAGTCGCAGCGCGGCAACGTCATCCCGGTCGAGATCACGGTCTACGAGGACCGCTCGTTCACGTTCATCCTGAAGACCCCGCCGGCCGCGGAGCTCATCAAGAAGGCCGCCGGCGTGCCGAAGGGGTCGTCGACCCCGCACACCGTCAAGGTCGCGAAGCTCACCAAGGACCAGGTGCGCGCGATCGCCGAGCAGAAGCAGGTCGACCTCAACGCGAACGACGTCGAGGCGGCCATGAAGATCATCGCGGGCACCGCCCGTTCGATGGGGATCACGGTGGAGGCGTAATCATGGCTCAGAAGTCGAAGGCCTACCGCGCCGCCGCCGAGAAGATCGAGGAGGGCAAGTTCTACGGCCCCGCCGAGGCCGTCTCCGTCGTCAAGGAGACCGGCTCCAAGAAGTTCGACGCGACCGTCGAGGTCGCGCTGAAGCTCGGCGTCGACCCCCGCAAGGCCGACCAGATGGTGCGCGGCACCGTCATCCTGCCGCACGGCACGGGCAAGACCGCCCGCGTCATCGTGTTCGCGACCGGACCGGCCGCCGAGGCCGCCAAGGCCGCGGGCGCCGACGAGGTCGGCGGCGTGGAGCTCATCGAGAAGGTCGCCGGTGGCTACACCGCGTTCGACTCGGCCGTCTCCACCCCGGAGCTCATGGGCCAGGTCGGTCGCCTGGGCAAGGTGCTCGGCCCGCGCGGCCTCATGCCCAACCCGAAGACCGGCACCGTGACGCCCGACACGGCGAAGGCCGTCTCGGACATCAAGGGCGGCAAGATCGAGTTCCGCGTCGACAAGCACGCGAACGTGCACTTCGTCATCGGCAAGGCCGGCTTCTCGAGCGACCAGCTCGGCGAGAACCTCAAGGCCGCGCTCGACGAGATCAACCGCGCCAAGCCGAGCTCGTCGAAGGGCCGCTACATCCAGAAGGGGTCGCTCTCGACCACCTTCGGCCCGGGTGTGCCGCTCGACGTCAGCGTGCTGTAACTCTGAACCTCACGGTTCGACGGGCGAGCGCCGCGGATTCC
>JAEWKY010000032.1 GCA_023457615.1 Actinomycetes bacterium
GTCGGAGCCGGCGCCGACTCCTGACGCGACGCCCGCCTCCGCCCCCGCGGCGGAGCCGACGGCCTCGGCGACCCCGCCGTCGAAGAGGACCCCGCAGGCGACGACCGCCGACGGCAAGGCCCGCTACGGCGAGGCGGTCGTGCGCGAGATCCTCGGGGCGAGCTTCCTCGAGGAGCAGAGCCTGCGCCCGCAGGATCCGCCCGCCGCCCTCGACGCCCCGGAGGCGTAGCCCGTGTACGAGGGGATCGTCCAGGAGCTCATCGACGAGCTCGGCCGCCTGCCGGGCATCGGGCCGAAGTCGGCGCAGCGCATCGCGTTCCACATCCTGCAGACGGAGTCGTTCGACACGAGGCGGCTCGCGCAGATCCTCACCGAGGTGCGCGACAAGGTGCGCTTCTGCTCGATCTGCGGCAACGTCGCGGAGCAGGACACGTGCGCGATCTGCCGCGACCCGCGGCGCAGCCCCGCGACGATCTGCGTCGTCGAGGAGGCGAAGGACGTCGTCGCGATCGAGCGCACGCGCGAGTTCCGCGGGCTGTACCACGTGCTCGGCGGCGCGATCAGCCCGATCGACGGCATCGGCCCCGACGACCTGCGCATCACGCAGCTCGTGCAGCGTCTCGCCGACTCGACCGTCACCGAGGTCATCATCGCGACCGACCCGAATCTCGAGGGCGAGGCCACGGCCACCTACCTCACCCGCCTGCTCGTGCAGCCGGGGCTCACCGTGACGCGTCTGGCCTCCGGGCTCCCGGTCGGCGGCGACCTCGAGTACGCCGACGAGGTGACCCTGGGCCGCGCCTTCGAGGGTCGCAGGACGGTGGAGGCGTGACCGCCGTCCGGCTCGTCGCGTTCGACCTCGACGACACCCTCGCTCCCTCGAAGACGGCGATCGATCCGCGCATGGCCGACCTGCTCGTGCGCCTGCTCGGCGAGGTCGAGGTGTGCGTGATCTCGGGCGGCCAGTTCGGGCAGTTCGAGTCCCAGCTCATCGCGAACCTCCCGGTCGCCCCCGAGGCGCTCTCCCGCCTGCACCTCATGCCGACGTGCGGCACGCAGTACTACCGGCACGACGGCGCGGGATGGCGGCGGCAGTACGCCGAGAACCTCACCGACGAGCAGAAGGCGGCCGCGCTCGCGGCGGTCGAGCTCGAGGCGAGGCGGCTCGGCTACTGGGAGAGCGAGACGTGGGGCGACATCCTCGAGGACCGGGGCTCGCAGATCACGTTCTCGGCGCTCGGCCAGTCGGCGCCGGTCGACGCCAAGAAGGAATGGGATCCGACGGGGGAGAAGAAGAACGCCCTGCGCGCGGCCGTGCAGGAGCACCTGCCCGACCTCGAGGTGCGCTCGGGCGGCTCCACGAGCATCGACATCACGCGCCAGGGCATCGACAAGGCGTACGGCATGAGCCGTCTCGCCGAGCTCACCGGCATCCCGTTCGACGAGATGCTCTTCGTCGGCGACCGGCTCGATCCCGACGGCAACGACTTCCCGGTGATCGCCCTCGGCATCCCGACCCGCGCGGTCGTGGGCTGGGAGGACACCGCCGAGGTGGTCGAGCAGTTCCTCGCGAGCCGCCCCTGAGGTCGCTTGGCTCCATCTCGGTGCGGTCGGACCCGGAAACGACGGGGTCCGACCGCGCCACCCGGAGGGATGCCGCGACGCGATGGTCTCGAGAGCTCGCCCAGTCCGAGCTAGCAGGGCTCGAACACGTGCGCGGGGGAGCCCGCCGGCACGAGATCGAGGTCGCGCAGCACCGCCGAGCCGACGGCGGCGCAGGCGGCCTCGAGGAACTCCGGGTCGTACTCGATGTCGAAGACGAGGTCGCCGTACGCACCGGTGTAGTCGGCGCACTCGTCGTACTGCGCGCAGTCCTCGGTGACGGCGAAGTCGAACCCGACCTCGTCGCGCAGCCGCTCCGAGAACCCGGCGCCGTTCTTCTGCGCGATCGCCAGCCCGAGATCGTGGGCGACCCGCGCGTAGCGGGCGGCGAGATCGATGTTGTCCTCGAGCGAGAGCGCGCCGTCCGAGCGGGAGTACGTGTCGAGGTTGTCGATCTCGACGGCGTCGAACCCGGAGGTGGCGCAGGACGCGACGACGGTGCCGAGGAGTGCGGCGATGCGCATCCGTCTCTCCTCGGTCGACGTGTCGAGCAGGTACTCGTCGGGCCAGGCGGGGTCGGCGACCGGTTCGCCCGACCCGTCGCGCAGCACGAGGTCGGGATGCTCGGACAGCCAGTGCTCGCCCTCGCCCGGCTGGGTCTGGAACCCGTTGACGTAGCAGATGTCGTAGAGCCCGGAGGGCTCGGCCGTCGCATCCCGCGCCACGACCGCCACGCCCGCGGGCGGGTCGTAGGCGCCGCCGAGCTGGTAGTCGAAGGCCGCGCCGGCCGGGGGCAGCGGGATGCCCGGGACCGGCTCCGCGTGGGAGCAGGCGGCGAGCAGCAGCACGGCCGCGATCCCGGGGGCGAGGAGGCGCGTCATGTGCCCCATTCTCGCGCCACTAAACTCACTCGTCAGGGCCGCTCGCGCCCGACATCCCATCACCCAGGAGCAGCACCGTGAGCCTCATCGTGCAGAAGTTCGGCGGATCGAGCGTCGCCGACGCCGAGAGCATCAAACGGGTGGCCAAGCGCATCGTCGAGACGCGGAAGGCGGGCAACGACGTCGTCGTCGCCGTCTCGGCGATGGGCGACACGACCGACGAGCTCATCGATCTCGCGCACGAGGTCACCCCGCTGCCCGATCCGCGCGAGATGGACATGCTGCTCACGACGGGGGAGCGCATCTCCATGGCGTTGCTCGCGATGGCGATCAAGAGCATGGGCCACGACGCCCGGTCGTACACGGGCAGCCAGGCCGGCATGATCACCGACGACCGCCACGGCTCGGCGCGGATCGTCGACGTCACCCCCGGGCGCGTGCGCGAGGCGCTCGACGCGGGGGCGATCGCGATCGTCGCCGGATTCCAGGGCTTCAACCGCGACAGCAAGGACATCACGACCCTCGGCCGCGGCGGCTCGGACACGACCGCGGTCGCGCTCGCCGCCGCCCTCGGCGCCGACGTCTGCGAGATCTACACCGACGTCGACGGGGTCTTCACGGCCGATCCGCGCGTCGTGCCCCAGGCGCGCAAGCTCGACAAGCTCACGAGCGAGGAGATGCTCGAGCTCGCGGCGGCCGGCGCGAAGGTGCTCTACATCCGCGCCGTCGAGTACGCGCGCCGGCACGGCGTCACGCTCCACGTGCGCTCGAGCTTCAACAACAACGAGGGCACGTGGGTGCTGCCCCTCGATCACGAAGGAGATCGCGTGGAAGAGCCGATCATCACGGGCGTCGCCGGAGACCTCAACGAGGCGAAGATCACCGTCGTCGGGGTGCCCGACGTGCCCGGCAAGGCCGCCGAGATCTTCACGATCGTCGCCAAGACCGGCGCGAACATCGACATGATCGTGCAGAACGTCTCGGCCGCCGCGACGGGCCTCACCGACATCTCGTTCACGCTGCCGAAGTCCGAGGGCGAGAAGGTCATGACGGCCCTCACCGTCGAGAAGGAGGCCGCGGGCTTCCAGGCGCTGCAGTACGACGACCAGATCGGCAAGCTCGCCGTCGTGGGGGCCGGGATGCGCACGTCCGCGGGCGTTTCGGCGCAGCTCTTCACCGCGCTCTCCGAGGCCGGCATCAACATCGAGATGATCTCGACCTCCGAGATCCGCATCTCCGTCGTGACCCGCGCCGACCAGCTCCAGCACGCGATGCGCATCGTGCACGCCGCCTTCGGGCTCGACGGCGACGAAGAGGCGGTCGTGCACGGCGGCACGGGTCGCTGAGCCGCGACGGCGGGATGTCGACGAGCCCCGACCGTCACACGTCGGCCGTCACCGCGCCGCGCCCGTAAACTCGGGGCCATGAGCACCACGGGTCTTCGGCCGCACGCCCTCCGTCTGGGCGTCGTCGGCGCCACCGGTCAGGTCGGCGCCGTCGTGCGCCGTCTCCTCGAGGAGCGCGACTTCCCCCTCGCGGAGATCCGCTTCTTCGCGTCGGAGCGGTCGGCCGGCACGACGCTGACGTTCCGCGGCGAGCAGATCCCGGTCGAGGACGCGTCGACGGCCGACCCGTCGGGCCTCGACGCCGCGATCTTCTCCGCCGGCGCGACGATGTCCAAGGTGCAGGCGCCCCGGTTCGCCGCCGCGGGCGTGCTCGTCATCGACAACTCGAGCGCCTGGCGCATGGATCCGGACGTCCCGCTCATCGTGAGCGAGGTGAACCCGCACGCCCTCGACGAGGCGCGCAAGGGCATCGTCGCCAACCCGAACTGCACGACGATGGCCGCGATGCCGGTGCTCAAGGTGCTGGATGCCGAGGCCGGCCTCGAGCGCCTCGTCGTGAGCACCTACCAGGCCGTGTCGGGCGCGGGTCTCGCGGGCGGCGAGGAGCTCGCCGAGCAGGCGGCGGCGGCGGTCGCCCAGAACCCGATCGAGCTCGTGCACGACGGCTCCGCCGTGACGCTGCCCGCGCCGGTCAAGTTCCCGAAGAACATCGCGTTCAACGTCGTGCCGCTCGCCGGCTCGATCGTCGACGACGGCCTCGGCGAGACCGACGAGGAGAAGAAGCTCCGTAACGAGAGCCGCAAGATCCTCGAGCTGCCCGACCTCCGGGTCGCGGGCACGTGCGTGCGGGTGCCGGTGTTCACGGGTCACTCGTTGAGCATCAACGCCGAGTTCGCCCGGCCGCTCAGCCCGGAGCGCGCGACCGAGCTGCTCGCGAGCGCACCCGGTGTGCAGCTCATGGACGTGCCGACGCCCCTCGACGCGGCGGGCGTCGACCCGAGCCTCGTCGGCCGCATCCGCGCCGACCAGAGCGCTCCGGAGGGCCGGGGGCTCCAGCTCTTCATCTCGAACGACAACCTGCGCAAGGGCGCCGCGCTCAACGCGGTGCAGATCGCGGAGCTCGTCGCGGCCCGCGCGCTCGTCTAGGAGCGCCGACGCCGCCGGGCGGGGCAGGGGGGACGCCCGCACCCGGCGACGCCGACGGTCTCAGCGCCGTGCGGTCGGCCGTCGCAGCA
>JAEWKY010000033.1 GCA_023457615.1 Actinomycetes bacterium
CTCGTGCGCGTCGCGGCGACGGGACTGTGCCGCAGTGACGTGCACGCGTGGCACGGCGACGACTCCAACGCCCTGCCCTACACGCCGGGTCACGAGCTCGCGGGGACCGTCGTGGCGGTGGGCTCCGCCGTCGCGCGGGTGACGCTCGGCGACCGGATCACGACCCCGTTCGTGTGCGGCTGCGGTGCGTGCGACGACTGCGCCCGCGGCGACGCGCAGGTGTGCCGTGACCAGCAGCAGCCCGGTTTCACCTACGACGGCTCGTTCGCCGAGTACGTGCTCGTGCGGAACGCCGACTTCAATGCCGTGACCCTCGGCGACGACATCCCGTTCGCGGCGGCGGCGCTGCTCGGCTGCCGGTTCGCGACGTCGTACCGCGGGCTCGTCGATCGTGCGCGGCTCGCGGCGGGCGAGACGGTCGTCGTGCTCGGCTGCGGCGGCGTCGGGCTGTCGGCCGTGCGCATCGCGGTCGCGCTCGGGGCGCGGGTCGTGGCGGTGGATGTCGCAGCCGGGGCGCTCGAGCTCGCGCGCGAGGGCGGGGCGTCGGTCACGATCTCGGCGGCCGGTCTCTCCGACGACGAGCTCGTCGCCGCCATCCGGGGGGCGACCCCCGGCGGGGCGCCCCTGGCCGTGGAGGCTCTCGGCCTCGCCTCCACCCTCGCCGTCGGGCTGCGGTCGCTCGCGAACGGGGGGCGGCTCGTGCAGATCGGGCTCCTCGTGGAGGACCCGGTCGTGCCCCTGGGCGCGGTCATCGCCCGCGAGCTCGCGGTGCTCGGCAGCCACGGGATGTCGGCGGCGGACTACCCGCGAATGCTCGACCTCGTGCGGTCGGGGGCGCTGGATCCCGCGGCGATCGTGCGGCGCACGATCGCGCTCGACGACGTCCCGGACGCGCTGCTCGAGCTCCACGGCGGGGACGCCCCCGCCGGCGTCACCCTGATCGTGCCCTGAGCCGTCGCGCTCAGCGGTAGTGCCGCTCGCCCCGGGCGGCCTTCTCGACGACGTCCCGGATGCGGGCCGCCCGCACGGCGGGCGTCTTGATGCCCGTGATGCGCGCCATGAGCACGAAGCGCTCGGTCTTCGTCCACGAGTCGACGAACTCCGCCGCCGCCGGGTGCGCGTCGAGCGCGGCGCGGAGGTCGTCGGGCAGCTGCGCGTCCTTCTGGCGGTAGGCGGCCTCCCACCGGCCGTCGGCCTTCGCCCGCTCGATCTCGGCGAGACCTCCCGCCCGCATCCGGCCCTCGGCGATGAGCCGCTCGGTGTGCCCGACGTTGACCTGCGACCACGGGCTGTTCCTGCGCCGCGGCGTGAACGCCTGGAGCGTGTAGTCGTCGTCGACGCGCTTCGCCTGGCCGTCGATCCAGCCGTAGCAGAGCGCGACGTCGAGCGCCTCCTGCCAGGTGATGCCGGGCGCGGCGGACGACTTCTTGCGCAGCCGCAGGCGGATGCCGGCGTCGGGCGGGTCGCCCTCGAGGAATCGCTGCCACTCGTCGGTCGTGGCGAAGACGTGGATCGGTTTCTCGTCGAAGCTCGCCATCTCGACAGGCTAGACGGTGCCGCCGACGCCGAAGGGGCCGCGCAGCGCGGCCCACTGCAGCAGCATGATCGTCTTCGCGTCGACGATGTCGACCCCGATGCGGGCGAGCGCGTCGTCGAATCCGAGCTCGACGACGGCGATGTGCTCGCCCTCCTCGTGCAGGCCGCCGCCCTCGTGCCGCGCGGTCGCGGCGGAGTAGCGGGCCGCGTAGAAGTGCAGCCGCTCGGTCACCGAGCCGGGGCTCATGTACACGTCGAACACGTGCTCGAGCTCGCTCACCTCGTGGCCGGTCTCCTCGAGCGCCTCGCGCCGGATCGCCGTGTCCGGGTCGTCGGTGTCGAGCAGCCCCGCCGCCGTCTCGAGCATCAGGCCGTCGGGGTGGTCGTTGACGTACACGGGGTAGCGGAACTGGCGCGTGAGCAGCACGGTGCGCCGGTCCGGGTCGTAGAGCAGGATCGTCGCCCCGTTGCCGCGGTCGTACGTCTCGGCGACCTTCGCGACCCACCGGCCGTCGGCATCCCGTTCGCGATAGCGCGTGCGGCGCAGCACGTGCCACGCGGTCGCGACGAGCTCGACCTCGTCGACGACGACGTCGGGGTTGCGGTCGAGCCCGACGCCCGTGAGGTGCAGGCCGGTGCGTCCGCGGGAGTCGGGTTCGTCGGCGCCGAGCATCTGCTCAGCGTACGGAAGAGCCCCGGATGCGCGGGGCATCCGGGGCTCGTCGCGGGATGGGCGTCAGGCCTCGACGGAGATCTGCGACGCGGGGGCCTGCACCTCGACCTTGCGCGGCTTGGCCTTCTCGCTGATCGGGATCACGACGCTCAGCACGCCGTTCTCGTACGACGCCGAGATCTTGTCGGTGTCGACGCCCTGGCCGACGTTGAGCTGGCGCAGGAACGAGCCGGCGCTGCGCTCGCGGGTGATCCACTTCACGCCCTCCTGGCTGCGGGGCGTGCGCTCGGCGCGGATCGTGAGCAGCTGGCCGTCCACGTCGACGTCGACGCTGCCCGGGTCGATGCCCGGGAGGTCGGCGTTCAGCACGTAGTGGTCGCCGTCGCGGTAGAGGTCCATCGGCATGAGCCGCGGGCCCTGGCGGGTGTCGAGGAGCTGTCCGGCAACGCGGTCCAGCTCGCGGAACGGGTCGAAGTACATCGCCATGTGATCCTCCGGGAGTCTCAAGTTGAGTCCCTGTGACTCAACTATTCAGGAGATTAGCACTCGGTTGCGGCGAGTGCCAGATTCGGATGCTCGCCTACGGCGAACACGGGTCTGCGCGCGCGGGAGTCGCACGCGCGCCCCGGAGTTGCGGCGCGCGTGCAACTAACGCAGCTCGAGGGGTCAGTACCCGACGAAGACGTCGGTGTGGATGCGGCGGGCACCCGCGCGGCGGAGGGCGCGTTTGAGCGAGGCCACCATCGACGGCGGTCCCGAGAGGTAGACGGAGCGGCGGGTCGCGTCGGGGACCGCCGCGAGCAGGGACTCGCCCGTGAGGCGGTCGGGACCGATCCAGGTCCAGCCGACCGGGAGTTCTTCGGGGCGCTCGCTCGACGCGATCGCGACGCGGCACCCCGCCGACCGCAGCTGCTCGGCGTAGGCGAGGTCGTCGAGCGACGAGATCGCGTAGACGACGGCGACGTCGCGCTTCTCGCCCGACGCCGCGACCTGCTCGAGGTGCCCGATGAAGGGCGTGATGCCGATGCCGCCCGCGACGAGCAGGAGCGGGCGATCCGGGTCGGCGGGCAGCAGGAAGTCTCCGCCGACGCTCGTCGCCGAGACCTTCGCGCCGGGTTCGAGGGCGAGGAGGGCGCGCTTGAACGACGACGCCTTCTCGGGGAGCCGGATGCCGAAGCGCAGCACGTCGCCCGGTGCGGACGCGATGCTGAACACCCGCCGCCACCCGCGCGCGTCGCTCTTGTCGTGCGGGAGCGTGAGCTCCACGAACTGCCCCGGATGGAACGACACCGGCCGCAGGGCGCGGAAGTCGAACTCCCACGACGAGGGCGAGAGCCGGCGGCGTCCGGCGAACTCGAGGCGGATGCCGCGGCGCTGTCCGGCGAGGAAGGCGAGCAGGTTCGCCACGAGCAGCGCGAGCTCGGGGGAGTTGTAGAACGGGCCGAGGTGGAACGTGAGGAAGTACAGCAGCGCGGCGAGGCCCGCGTAGACGAGCTGCTGCCGGCGGCGCGGCGGCAGGGTGAGCGGCTCGGTGAGCAGGAAGCCGACGAAGAACCAGAGCGCCGACTGCGTGGCGGCGTACTGCAGCCCCGCGACCGGCCCGAGCCCGAAGAGCGTGTACTGCAGCGCGGCCGCGGCGAGACCGACGCCGACGTAGACGCCGCCCATCGGCAGCCGTCGGGTGCGGAACAGGATCAGGAAGGCGAGCACGACGACGACGGGCAGCATCCACGGATTGCCCGGCCACCACGCGCCGAACGTGAGACCGGTGAATCCGACGGCGAAGACGCCGACGGCCGCGGGGTTGAACACGTGACGCCCGCGGATCGCGAGCAGGTACTTGCTCGCGATCGCGACGACCGCCGCGATCGCGGCCCCGCCGAGGGCGTGCGGCGAGAGCGTCGGCGGCAGGATGAAGTAGAGCAGCCCGGCGGTGATGAGCGTCGACTCGGTGTGCGCGCGCACGCGGAAGGCGCCGGCGAACGCGAGGCTCGCGGCCTGACAGACCGCGACGAGGAGCGCGGCGCTCGCGAGCATCCCGAGCGCGTCGCCCGGACGCACGACGCCGAGCAGCGAGAAGACGAGGCCCGTGACGAAGAGCAGTGCCAGGCCGTAGAGCACGAGGCGGTACATCGTGATGCGCCCGAGGAGGGCGTCGAGCCCAGCGGCGCCGTCCTGAGCCTGTCGAAGGGTCATGCGAACAGCTCCCCGGGGAAGTCGGTGGATGCGTCGACGGTTCCGTCGGACGACATCCTGGCGTACGCGGTGGCCGAGCGGGAGAGCAGCTCCGGCGCGGGGTCGAGGAAGAGCGCCGTGGCGACGCCGTCCGCGACGAGAGCCGTGGGCGCGAGCACCCAGGTCGCGATCACGGACCTCGTCGGCAGTCCCGTCACCGCGTCGAGCACGTGGTGGAGCCCGTCGCCCCATGCGCGGCGGGTCGTGGCGCTCGCGCAGAACGCGCCGTCGGCGAGCTCGGCGACGCCGATCGCCTTCGCGGGGTCGAGGGGATGCTCGAGCGCGATCCGCATCGGCACGCCGCGACTGCGCAGATCGCCCGACGCGTCGACGATGTGCTCGTCGATCCCGGCGTCGGCGAGCAGGTCGCTCACGAGGTCGACGAGGTAGCCCTTGCCGGCGGCGCCGACATCCACGACGACGGGCCGCGCCACCTCGAGCGCCGCGCCGTCCCAGGCGACCGCGTCGTCCCACGCGGGGGGCACGGGGATGTCGTCCTCCGCGCGCAGGCGGTACGTCGCGTCGTAGCCGAGGGCTTCGAGCGAGCGGCCGACGAGCGGGGAGACCCGCCCCGCCGTGGCCTCGTAGAGCTCGCGGTAGAACGCGAGGAGCGGACCCGCGTCGGGCGCCAGCACGTGACGGCCGGGGCGACGGGCGATCCGCGCGACGCGGGAGTCGTCGCGGAAGCGCGACCAGTCGCGATCGAAACGGTCCACGCGCTCGGCGACGGCGTCCGCGACCGACCTCGGGAGGACGTCTCGCGTGTCGATGCGCCAGTGGGTGCCGATCGCCTCGAAGCGCCAGGCGACGGGCAGCGGGTCGATCAGCATCGGAGCCGGCTCAGGAGGTGAGCGCCTCGGCCTTGATCTGGGCGAGCGCGTCGTGGAAGCCGCCGCTCGTGAGCGACGAGCCGCCGACGCGCGAGACGCTGAGCGCGTCGATGTCCTGGCCGACGATCGCGTCGGCGATGCCGTCGGCGAACTGGGTCTGGAAGCCCTTCGACGTGGGGTCGGTCGCGAGCGGCGTCACGGTGACGTCGGTGACGACGTCGTCGGCGATCGTGAGCTCGACGGTGACGTGCGAGGGGCCGGCCGGGGAGGTGTAGTCGCCTTCGGCGGTGTAGGTGCCGTCGGCGTACTCGGCCGAGGTGTCCACCCCGCCCGGTCCGGTCGCGGCGCATCCCGCGAGGGCGGCGGTGACGCCGAGGCCGGCGAATCCGAGGGCGGCGAGGCGCGTGGGGGGAGTCGGCATGGGACGAGCATCCCAGGTTTCGGCCCTCCGAATCCGTGGCGAGTCCTTGGAGTTCCCTGGACGTGTCACCCATCTCCGCGGCAGGTCACGATTTTGTTAACCGTCCACCCAAATGTTGCGGAGAGTTTGTTCGTGCGCTTTACTAACCCGCATGCCTCCTCGCGCCTCGCTGCGGACGACGTCGAAGTCGTTGCCCGAGCACGCGCGCGGGCACAACCGCTCCCTCGTGCTCCAGACCCTGTACTCCGACGGCGCGATGAGCCGCGCCGACCTCGCCCGGGCCACCGGGCTCACGCGCGTGACGATCTCCGACCTCGTCGCCGAGCTGCTCGGCGAGGCCCTCGTCGTCGAGCAGGGCACGCGCGACGAGTCGCGTCCGGGCAAGCCCGCGACCCTCGTCGACATCGACCGCGCGGGGTTCCGCATCCTCGGCATCGACCTCTCCGCGCACGACGCCTTCCGCGGCGCCCTGCTCGACCTCGACGGCCGCCTGCACGATCGGGTGACGGTGCCGCTCGACGGCGCGACGGGGGAGCGCGCGCTCGCGATCGTCGTCGAGCTCGCGCGCGAGCTCGCGGCGAAGGCCGACGTGCCGATCCTCGGCGTCGGCGTCGGCTCACCCGGCGTCGTCGACCTCGCCGGCATCGTGCTCACGGCGCCGAACCTCGGCTGGCACGACCTCGCGCTGCAGGACCGCCTGACCGAGGCCCTCGGGCTGCCCGCGCTCGTCGCGAACGACGCCAACGTCGCCGCGCTCGCCGAGCACTCGTTCGGCGACGCCCTGAGCGACACGATGCTCGTCAAGATCGGCAACGGCGTCGGCGCCGGCCTCCTCGTCGGCGGCACGCTGCTCTCGGGCTCCCGCTTCTCCGCGGGCGAGATCGGCCACGTCGTCGTCGGCACCGACGGTGGAGAGGCGTGCGCGTGCGGCAAGCACGGCTGCCTCGAGACATGGATCGCGGTGCCGCGCCTGGAGGCCCGGCTCGCGGTCGCGACGTCGCCCGCCGAGCGCGACGACATCCTCGCCCGCGCCGGCGAGCGACTCGGCATCGCCCTCGCCCCGGTGGTCGGGGCCCTGGATCTTGCGGAGGTCGTGCTGAGCGGCCCCGCGTCCCTGCTCGACGGCCCGCTCTCCCGCGCGGCCCTCGACACCCTCCGCTCGCGCACGATGGCCGAACTGCACGGCGATCTCAGCGTCCGGGGGAGCTCCCTCGGAGAGGACATCGTCATGCGCGGCGCCGCCGCCATGGTGCTCTCCGGGAGGCTCGGGGTCAGTTAGCGCCGATCCCTCGCACCGCAGTATCACCCCACAGGGTGCCCGCGATCCTGCGGCACCGTCGCCCTAGGAAAGGAAACACGAAATGAGGAAACTCGCTCTCACCGCGGCCCTCGCCGCCGGTGCGATCGTCCTCGCCGGATGCGCGGGCACGCCCGCCGAGCCCGAGTCCGGCGAGATCCGCGTCTGGCTCGTCGGTGCGGACACCCCGCAGGACGCGCGCGACTACCTGATCGAGACGTTCGAGGAGGAGAACCCCGGCTCGACGCTCGTCATCGAGGAGCAGCAGTGGACGGGCCTCGTCGACACGCTCACGACGGCGCTCTCGTCGAACGACAGCCCCGACATCGTCGAGGTCGGCAACACGCAGGCGCCGGCCTTCACGTCGGTCGGCGCGTTCCGCGACCTGAGCGGCATCTACGAGGACCTGGGCGGCGACGACCTCCTCCCCGGCTTCGTGGAGGCGGGCACCTACGAGGGCACGCTCTTCGCCGCGCCGTACTACTCGGGCGCCCGCGTCGTGTTCTACAACACGGCCCAGTATGAGCAGGCCGGTGTCGAGGTCCCCGAGACGCTCGACGACTACGTCGCCAACGCGGGCACGCTCGCGTCGGCTCTGCCCGGCGTCTCGGGCGTCTACTGGCCCGGCCAGGACTGGTACAACGCCCTCCCGTTCATCTGGGAGAACGGCGGCGAGGTCGCGGTCTTCGAGGGTGGCGAGTGGGACGCGCAGTTCTCGAGCCCCGAGTCGCTCGCCGGCCTCGAGCAGGTCGCCGAGGTCATGGCGTCGTCGACCGCCCCGAAGGACGGCGACGAGACGGATGTCTGGGTGCCGTTCCGTGAGGCGCAGGGCGCGACCCTGTCGGCTCCGAGCTGGGCCTACTGGTCGATCGTCGCGGACGCCGACGGCGCCGCGACCGCGGTGACCGACACGCTCGGCTACTACGCCCTCCCGGGCAAGGACGGCGGCGCCGCGCAGGTGTTCGCCGGCGGTTCCAACATCGCCATCTCGGCGAAGTCCGCGAACCCGACGCTCGCCGAGGCGGCGCTGAAGATCATCTTCAGCGACGAGTACCAGTCGATCCTCGCGGCCAACGGCCTCGTCCCGGCGAAGACCTCGCTCGGCGACCAGGTCGCGGCGGCCAACCCGGAGATCGCGGCGATCATCGCGGAGGCCGCGGCCAACGCGAAGCTCACCCCGGCGAGCCCGAAGTGGGCCGACGTCGAGGCGGCGCGCCTCCTGCAGGACTTCTTCGTGAAGATCGCCACCGGTGGCGACATCGAGGCGCTGGCCACCCAGCTCGACCTCGACATCGAGGACATCCTGAACGGCTAGAAGTACGGTGGCGCGGCACGATTCGACCGTGCCGCGCCACCGGCGCCCGTCGCCCTAGGAAGACTCCGGGGCACGCTTCAGAATTTATCCCGAAAGGCTCCGCATGTCTTCGACCGCCCCTGTCCGGCGGCGGCGCGACCTCACCCCCCTCTTCCTGCTGATCCCGGCCGGGGTGGTGCTCCTCGCCCTCACCGCCTGGCCGCTCGTCCAGCTCGTCGTCACCTCGTTCCTCGAGTTCGGCCGCGCCCAGATCTTCGGCGCCGCCCCCGAGTTCGTCGGGCTGCAGAACTATCTCGACGTGCTCACCGACGCCGAGTTCTGGCAGGTGCTCGGACGCAGCGTCGCCTTCTGCCTCGTCAACGTCGTGCTGACGATGCTGCTCGGCATCGCGATCGGCGTGCTCATGACGAAGCTCGGCAAGGGCTTCAAGCTGCTCGTCTCCGTCGGCCTCCTCCTCGCCTGGGCGATGCCGCCCGTCACTGCGAGCGTCGTGTGGGGCTGGATGTTCGACACCGACCGCGGTGTCGTGAACTACCTGCTCACCCAGATCACCGGCGTCGACTTCGTCGGCCACTCCTGGCTCATCAACCCGGTGTCCTTCTTCTTCGTGGCGACGATCATCGTCACCTGGCAGGCCATCCCGTTCGTCGCCTTCACGGTCTTCGCCGGCCTCACCCAGGTGCCGCACGAGGTGCTCGAGGCCGCCGAGATCGACGGCGCGACCGGCTGGCAGCGCTTCCGGATGATCGTGCTTCCCTATCTCCGCGGCGTGCTCGTCATCCTGCTGATCCTGCAGATCATCTGGGACATGCGCGTCTTCTCGCAGATCTACGCCCTGCAGACGGTCGGCGGCATCGCGGCCGAGACCAACACGATCGGCGTCTACATCTTCAAGGTGTCGATCGGCGCGGGCGACCTGGGCGCCGGCGGCGCGATCTCGGTGCTGCTCGTCATCCTCATGCTCGGGCTCTCGGGCTACTACATCCGTTCGCTCCTGAAGCAGGAGGAGTCATGACCCGCGGCTCTGCCCGTCGAGAACTCGCGCCGGGACAGCCCCGCTCCCGCCCGGTGCGGGTGGTGCTCAACGGCGTCGCGGTGCTCGTCTTCGTCGCCTCCGCCTTCCCGGTGTACTGGATGGTCAACTCCGCGCTCCTGCCGAACCGGGCGATCCGCGAGCAGACGCCGCACTTCTTCCCCGACGAGTTCACGCTCGACAACTTCGTGCGCGTCGTGACGCAGCCCTCGGGCACGATCGAGTTCCTCCCGGCGCTCACGACCTCGCTCATCGTGACCCTCAGCACCGTGGTGCTCGCGGCGGCGTTCGCGTTCTTCGCGGCGCTCGCGCTCTCGCGCTTCCGGTTCCGCTCGAAGAAGGCGCTCATCGTGGCGCTGCTCGTCGCGCAGATGATCCCCGCCGAGGCGATGATCGTGTCGATCTTCCGCGTGCTCGACGGCTGGGACCTCCTCAACTCGATCCTCGGCCTCACGCTCGTGTATCTCGCCGTCGTGCTGCCGTTCACGATCTGGACGCTGCGCGGCTTCGTCGCCGGCATCCCGGTCGAGCTCGAGGAGGCCGCGATGGTCGACGGCTGCTCGCGGTTCGGGGCGTTCTTCCGGGTGACGCTGCCGCTGCTCTGGCCGGGTCTCACGGCGACCGGGGTGTTCGCCTTCATCCAGGCCTGGAACGAGTTCCTGTTCGCGCTCGTCATCATGCAGAAGCCGGACGTGCGCACCCTCCCGGTGTGGCTGCGCGCCTTCGTGCAGGCGACCCAGGCGACCGACTGGGCGGCGATCATGGCCGGGTCGACGCTCATCGCCGTGCCGGTGATCGTGTTCTTCCTCATCGTGCAGGGCCGCATGGTCGGCGGCATGGCGGCCGGGGCGGTGAAGGGATGAGCGCGCCGACCCCGCCGTCGGTGGATGCCGTGATCCTGCCCGGCTTCCGCGGCACGACCCTGCCGGACTGGGTCGCCGAGCGACTGCGAGCCGACCTCGTCGGCGTGTGCCTCTACGGCGAGAACGTCGTCTCCGAGGAGCAGCTGCGCTCCCTCGTCGCGGAGGTGCGCGCGCTCCGCCCGGACGCGATCGTCGCGATCGACGAGGAGGGCGGCGACGTCACCCGCCGGCACTACGTCGACGGGTCGCCGTACCCGGGCGCCGCTCTGCTCGGCCGCCTCGACGATCCCGCGCTCACGGCCGCGGTCGGCGCCGCGGTCGCCGGTGAGCTGCGCGGCATCGGGGTCGACCTCAACTTCGCGCCCGTGGCCGACGTCAACGCCGACCCGCGCAATCCCGTGATCGGCGTGCGCTCGTTCGGCGCCGACCCCGCGCTCGCCGCGCGGCACGTCGCCGCCTTCACG
>JAEWKY010000034.1 GCA_023457615.1 Actinomycetes bacterium
CTGCTGCGCTCCGCCGTCGACGAGGCGCTCGGCCGGGGTGTCGACCTCGCCCGGTTCGACCTCTCCGTCGGCGAGGGCCCGGCGGAGAGCCACCGGCGGGAGAGTTAGGTCGCCGCGACCCGACTACGATCGGGACGGTGACCGCACCGCTCGTCGTCGAGACGATCGCCGGCATCCGCGACCACGTCGCCGCGGCGCGGGCCGACGGCAGGACGGTCGCCCTCGTGCCGACTCTGGGAGCCCTCCACAAGGGCCACCTCGCCCACGTGAAGCGCGCCCGCAAGCTCGCCGACGTCGTGATCGTGTCCATCTTCGTGAACCCGCTCCAGTTCGGCGCGAACGAGGACTTCACGAAGTACCCGCGCACGCTCGACGACGACCTCGCGAAGCTCGCGAAGCACGAGGTCGGGTTCGTCTTCGCGCCGACCGCGGCCGAGATGTACCCGGACGGCGGCACGCAGGTGAAGGTCACGGGCGGTCCCGTCGCCGCGATGTTCGAGGGCCGCTCGCGCCCCGGGCACTTCGACGGCGTGCTCACCGTCGTCGCGAAGCTCCTGCAGATCGTGCAACCCGACATCGTCACCTTCGGGCAGAAGGATGCGCAGCAGCTCTTCCTCGTGCAGCGCATGGTGCGCGACCTCGACATCCCCGTGCGCATCGAGGTGATCGAGACGGTGCGCGAAGACGACGGGCTCGCGCTCTCGAGCCGCAACCGCTACCTCGGACCGGGGGAGCGCAAGGCGGCGCGCGCCCTGAGCCGCGCCCTCGAGGCCGCGCAGTCGGCGGGCGACCGGGGCATCGACGCCGTGCTGGCCGCCGCGCAGTCGGTGCTCATGGACGAGGAACTCGTTACCCTGGACTACCTGAAGGTCGTGAATCCCACGACGTTCCTCCCGGTCGACGACGGCTACCGCGGACCGGCTCGCGCGATCATCGCGGCGCAGGTCGGCCCCGCGCGACTGATCGACAACGACGCGCTGTACCTGAACTGAATCGAGCCCTGCTGTGACGAACGAGATCTCCGCGACGGCCCCCGAGGGCACGCCGGTCTTCGAGGCGCCGGAGGACATCGCCGAGCAGAAGGCCGTGCGGATGGGCAAGCGCGCGCGGCTGATCCAGGATGCCCGCTCGGCCGGCGAGGGCGCGTATCCCGTCTCGGTGCCGATCACCACGTCGATCGCGGAGGTGCGGGCGAGGTTCCCGGAGCTCGAGGCCGACGCGCAGACGGGGGAGGTCGTCGGGCTCGCCGGTCGCGTCGTGTTCTCGCGCAACACCGGGAAGCTGTGCTTCGCCGCGCTCCAGTCGGGGGACGGCGCGCGCATCCAGGCGATGCTGTCGCTCGACCAGGTGGGCGAGGAGTCGCTCGAGCGCTGGAAGGACCTCGTCGACCTGGGCGACTTCGTCTTCGTCTCCGGCGAGGTGATCTCGTCGCGGCGGGGTGAGCTCAGCATCCTCGTCGCCGACTGGCGGATCGCCTCGAAGGCGCTCATGCCGCTGCCGAACCTGCACGCGGAGCTCTCCGACGAGACCCGCGTGCGCCAGCGCTACCTCGACCTCATCACCCGCGAGCAGGCCCGCCCGCCCCGCGCGCCCGGCGCGGGCCCCGCGACCGCGGTGTCGAGCCTGCGGGCGACCTTCGCCGGGCACGGCTTCCTCGAGGTCGAGACCCCCATGCTGCAGACGATGCACGGCGGCGCCTCGGCCCGCCCGTTCGTCACGCACAGCAACGCCTTCGACACCGAGCTGTTCCTGCGCATCGCGCCCGAGCTGTTCCTCAAGCGCGCCGTCGTCGGCGGGCTCGAGCGCGTCTTCGAGATCAACCGCAACTTCCGCAACGAGGGCGCCGACTCCACCCACAGCCCCGAGTTCGCGATGCTCGAGGCCTACCAGGCGTACGGCGACTACCACTCGATCGCCGACCTCACGCAGGAGCTCATCCAGAACGCCGCGCAGGCGGTGTCGGGGTCGCACGTCGTGACGTGGGCCGACGGCACCGAGTTCGACCTCGGCGGCGACTGGGACCGGCTGCCGATGTACGCGTCGCTGTCGGCGGCGGCGGGGGTCGAGATCACCCCGCAGACGCCGCTCGACGAGCTCGCCGCGCTCGCCGCGAAGGTCGGCGTCGAGGTCAAGCTCCCCACCCATGGCAAGTACGTCGAGGAGCTCTGGGAGCACTTCGTGAAGGGCGGGCTAGAGCGCCCGACCTTCGTGATGGATTTCCCCGTCGACACCTCGCCGCTCGTGCGCGACCACCGCGAGACCGCGGGCGTCGTCGAGAAGTGGGACCTCTACGTGCGCGGGTTCGAGCTCGCGACGGGCTACTCGGAGCTCATCGACCCGGTCATCCAGCGCGAGCGCTTCGTCGAGCAGGCGACGCTCGCGGCGCGCGGTGACGACGAGGCGATGCGTCTCGACGAGGAGTTCCTGCGCGCGATGGAGCACGGGATGCCGCCGATGGGCGGGATGGGCATGGGCATCGACCGACTGCTGATGGCCATCACGGGCCTCGGCATCCGCGAGACGATCCTCTTCCCGCTCGTCAAGTAGCGCGCACCCCGGGTACCCCCCGAAAGAGGGGTAGGCGGGGGGTGCTCGCGCGTTGTCCCCATTGTGGGGGACCCGCTAGCCTGCGAAGCGGAGACGGCCTCCCCCCTGCCGGCTCCTCACCCGCACCCCCATCGAAGGAGCACCCCCGTGCCCACCGCCGCGCCGCGGCGGGTCCTGGCGTCCGCCGTCGCGCTCGCGCTCGGCCTCGTCGGCACCCTCGTCGCCGTCCCCGCCCACGCCGCCCCGACCACCGACCCCCTGCCGCTCTCGCCGCTCGGCGGGGCCGTCACGAGCGACAGGACGCCCGAGCTGCGCTGGTCACCGGGCGCGAGCAGCTGGCCGGACTCTCTCCGCTACGGCGTCGAGGTGCTCGACGCGAGCGGCGGGTGGGTGCGCGGCACGCTCGTCGACCTCGTCTTCGACGACGACTGGTCGCCGCTCATCCCGCTGCCGGACGGCGCCTACTCGTGGCGGGTGCGCGGCGTCGACGGCATCTGGAGCGAGGGTCCGTGGTCGGCGCCCGCGTCGTTCGTGGTCGACAGGACGGCACCCGACCTCACGCTCACGTCGCCCGCGAGCGGACTGTTCAGCGGGGCCGGTGTGGTCATCGCGGGCACGATCGCCGACGCGAACCCCGGCACCTGGCAGATCTCGGTCGACGGCACCGTCGTGCAGTCGGGCACCGGCACGTCGTTCTCGCACACCGTCTACCCGGCCACGGGTGCGCACACGATCAGCGTGACCGCGGTCGACGCGGCCGGCAACTCCGACGCCGGCTCGAGCGCCTCGGTCGCGATCGACGTCGACGCGGAGGCGCCGAGCCTCGCGCTCACCTCGCCCGTGGACGGCTCGTTCGTGCGACCCGGGCCGAACGTGCGCTTCATCGCGAGCGTCGCGGCGACCGGCACGCGGGCCGACCTCGTGCTCGACGTCGACGGCTCGACGATCCACTCGGTGTCGACGACGACCACGCGCGACGTGAACCGCCCGGTGGCCACGAGCTCGTGGGTCGACGGCTCGACGCACGTCTTCCAGGCCGTCGCGACCGACCGCGTCGGCCAGTCCGCGACGCTCTCCGCCACGGTCACCGCCGACGGCTCCGATCCTGTCGTCGACATCGACGCCCCCGGGCGCCACGACCTGCTGGCCGGCGACGTCGCGGTGACCGGCACGGCGACCGACACCGGATCGGGCGTGGCGGACGTGACGCTCGACGTGCGTCCGTTCGACGCCGCGAGCAGCACGTGCGCCGCCGCGACCGCCCAGTTCGCCGCCGTGCTCGAGCCGAGCGGCTCGTGGTCCGCGACGATCGGGTCGGCGGGCCTCCCCGACGGCGACTACTGCCTCCGCGCCCGGGCGACGGACGGCGTCGGCAACACCGGCGCCGACCAGGTCAAGTACGTGACCGTCGACAACTCCGCCCCCGCGGGCACGCTCGAGGGCACGCACCCGAGCGGCTGGCACATGTCGGTCGACCACGTCGCGTGGACCGCCCTCACCGACGCGCACGGCCTCAGCTACGAGGTCGCCCTCGGCGCGCACCCGAACGTCGACGCGGCGGGACTCATGACCGAGCTCTCGTGGGTGGTCACGGGGATCACGACCAACCGGTACGACGTCGACATCCCGACCGGACCGCACTTCTACCAGGTGCGCGCGGTCGACGAGCTGGGCAACGCGACCCCCTGGACGGCACCGCGCGGGTTCCAGGTGATCGGGGTGCCCGTGATCGTGAGCCCGACCGAGGGCCAGCAGTTCTCGGCGTCGACGATCACCGCGACCTGGACGCCGGTCTACGGCGTCGGCGGGGTCGATCGCTACGAGATCGAGTACGGTCTCGACCGCGATCACGACGGCGTGCTCTCGCCCGAGTACCGCTCGGTCGCGGGCACGGGCTGGAACGACGGGGCGAACGTCTCGCGCGTGCAGTCGTTCCCCGCCGCGGCCGGTCTGCCGACGGGCTACGAGGGGCCGCTCTCGATCCGGGTGCGTGCCGTCTACGAGATCGCCTACCCGAACTCCGCGGGCAGCGTCGTCGGCCCGTGGAGCGCCCCGGTCGTCCACTACGTGCGCGACACCGGCGAGCCGACGCTCGTGGTCTCCGCCCCGGCGGCGGGCGCGCTCGTGACGGGCGACGACGACATCCCGGTGACCCTCGAAGCGGCGGATCCCGCGGGGATCAGCCGACTCGTCGCGAACCTCCACACGGCGAGCGGCTTCGTGCAGGAGATCGGCTCGACGCCGGTCGGCGGCGCGCTCGGCACGACCGTGACGACGACGTGGGACATCCCGGCCGGGCTCGCCGACGGGGAGTACGAGATCCACGCCTCGGCGACCGACGCCGCGGGCACGACGACGCACGTGCGCCGCGACTTCACCGTCGACGGCACGGCCCCCGTGGTGACCTTCGCGTCCCCGGCGTCGAACTCGGCGCACTCGCGGACGGTGACCGTCTCGGGCACGGCGACGGATGCCGGATCGGGGGTCGCGAGACTGCGGCTCATCGTGCGGGCGTACGACGGCGCGACGGCGCGGTGCAGCGGGGCGGCGCGCTCTTTCACGGTGCCGGTCGCCACCGACGGGTCGTGGGACCTCGCTCTCGACACGACGACCTTCGCCGACGGCGTGTACTGCATCATCGGGCACGCCCGGGATGTCGCCGGCAACGACAACGGCCGGTCGACCCGCCTGCGCGGGGTGACGTTCGACAACCTCGGACCGGCCGCGCCGCAGCCGTACAACCCGGAGAACGGACGCACGCAGGCGAACGCGAACCCGCTGCTCGACTGGCTCGACGTCGCCGACGCCGTGAGCTACGAGGTGCGCACGAGCACGTCGTCGGATCGGGTCGGCGGCGGCGCCGTGCACGACGGCGAGCTGAACGGATCGGATGCCGTGACGAGCGCGCCGGTCGCGGCGAGCGAGCTGCAGCTCACCGGTCTCCCGCAGGGCCTGCTGTTCTGGCAGGTGCGCGGCATCGATGCGTTCGGCAACGCCGGCAGATGGTCGAACATCTGGGCGCTCGGCGTCGACACGGTCGGCCCCGCGGTGGCGCTGCTCTCCCCGGGCCCGGGCGCCGTGCTGGCGACCGGAGACTTCACGCTGGACTGGACCGATGGCGAAGCCGGCGCGACGTATCAGCTCCGCTCGAGCCCGTCGTCGTCCACCGACGGCGACGGAGCGCTCGACGTCTCCGTGCTCACGGGCACGGCGTCGACGAGCGAGTACCCCCTCGTCGGGGTTCCCGACGCGACGTACTTCTGGCAGGTGCGCGCGCTCGACGCGCTCGGCAACGCCGGGCCGTGGACCGATCCGCGCGCGGTCACCGTCGACACGACGGGTCCGGCGGTGTCGCTGGTGTCGCCGGCCGACGGGGCGGTGCTGACGACGGGCGACGTGACGCTGGACTGGTCGGACGGCGAGAGCGGGGCGACGTACGAGCTGCGCTCGAGCCTCGACCCCTCGGTGGACGGCGACGGGATGCTCGACGTCGACGCGGCCTCCGCGGCGACGACGGTGAGCGAGCTCCCCGTCACCGGCGTGCTCGAGGGCACGTACCACTGGCAGGCCCGTGCGATCGACGCGCACGGCAACGCAGGGCCCTGGACGGAGGTCTGGTCGCTCGTGGTCGACCTGCCGACGCTGCCGGAGACGGAGGAGCCGGGGAACGAGGAGCCGGGCACCGGCGGCACGGGTGCGGGAACCGGGGGCGCCGCCGACCCCGGGCCGGGCCTCGTCGACCTGACGACCTTCGCGCTCGAGGACGGGGCCACCGAGGACGGGGGCGCCGACGGCGACTCCGACGAGACGGGCACCGATGACGAGACCGACGCGGGCACCACGCCGGGCGCGACCGGCGGGAGCTCGACGCCGGGGCTGGATGTCGGCACGATCGCGCTGCTCGTCGGCGTCGTCGCGGCGCTCCTGCTGCTGCTCGTCGTGCTCCTCGCCTGGCTCCGCCGCCGTCGCGCGGCCGCCTGAGCGTCAGATCCGAGGGCGGGGTGGCGGCGCGAGCGTCCCACCCCGTCCCTCCTCGGAACCGCCCCCGAACTGGGGTGGACCCGGGGAGCCCCACCCATCGCGGTCGGACGGTGGGCCGAACTAGCCTGACCAGAGACCGGAACCCCCGCCGGTCCAACGGAGGACTCGAACCCGTGCGATCCCCCCTCGCCGGCCGTCGGCGCCTGCCCTTCGCGCTCGTCGTCGCGATCGCCGGCGCCCTCGTCGCGCTGCCGGCGACGGCCTCCGCGGCACCGTTCGCGCCCGCCACGCCGCAGCCCGTCGCGACCGTGTCGCCCGCCGAGGGCGAGCTCGTCGACGCGGACCCCGTGCTGACCTGGACCGAGTCCGACGGCGCCGGTTACGAGCTCCGCTGGAACGTCGCGGGCGAGCTCGCCTCCGACGGCGGGCTCGACACCGCGGCCGACGGCGGTCGCGCCTTCCCGGGCGGCGAGTCGCACCGCCTCACCGACCTCACCGCCGCGACGTACCACTGGCAGGTGCGCGCCCTGCCCGACGGCGACTGGTCGCGCGTCGCGACCTTCCACCTCGACATCCAGCTCGACACCCTCGGCCCGGACACGGCCACCGACGTGCCCGCCACCGACGATCCCACCGGGGGGCCCGTGCCCGAGGCGGGAGCCGGCCTCGACCTGAGCACCGCGGTGAACGGCTTCGTCTGGATCGCCGCGGGCAGCACGTTCGCGGGGCTCCTCCTCGCCGTCGTGGGCCGGGAGTGGCTCAGGCTGCGCCGCCAGGAGCCCTGACCGCGCCTGTTAGGGTGCGATCGTGACCGACCTCCCGCCGCCGCCCTCCGGTGACGGACCGCGCGCGCCGCATCCACTCACCGCCTCCCGTGTCACGACGTGGCTCGTCGTCGGCGGCATCGGCGTCTTCCTCGTGGTGAGCGGCATCCTCGGGATCGTCGCCAAGGGCTGACGATGGATCGCCGCACGTCCCGCCTCATCGCCCTCGCCGGGCTCGTCGTCATCGTCGGCGTCATCGCCGTCACCGGGATCCTGTCGCTCTGACCCGAGCGGTTAGCCTGGAGTCATGCCCGTCGACTTCTGGGGGAACGCGATCTTCTCGCTCGTCCCGACGCTGCTCTTCGGAGTGCTGTTCTGGTTCGTCTTCCGCGCGATCTTCCGCTCCGACCGCAACGAGCGCGAGGTGGCCGCGAGGATCGAGGCCGAGGAGCGGGCCAAGAGGGCGCGCGAGAGCTAGGGCCGCGGCGACTCGGCCGGGGGCGTGCGCGGCGCCCGCGGCTTCTTCACGGGCGGCGTCGGCGCTCCGGGATCGGGTGTCACGGTCGTCTCCGTCTCCGTCTCCGTCTCGGTCTCCGTCTCGGGCGCTACCGGCGCCGCGAGCTCCGGGGACGCAACGGGAGCGGCGGGGTCGGGCGTCGCGAGAGGAGCGACCCCGATCTTCGCGCGGCGCGACCGCAGGAGCAGCAGCACCGCGATGACGGCGGCTGCGAGCACGAGGATGCCCCCGACGACGAGCACGATCACGAGCACGGGCGCCCCGGGGGGAGCCGTCGCGCCGCGCGCCGACATCTCGAGTCGCTGGTCGATCGGCGTCGACCACGAGACCGTCGTGCCGCTCAGGTCGCCGTTGTGCTCCGTCACGTCGCCGGGGAAGGTCACCGACACCGCGAGGTTGCTGCCGTCGTCGTCCTCGCCCTCGTCGGACGGGATCGACTGGGCGCTGAAGTCGAGGACGCCGGTGAAGACGTACTGGTCGCCCTCGCGCGTGAACTTGAGCGACTCCGGCCGCTGCCCCGAGAACGCCACGAGCGCCACGTCGTCGAACGTGATGCGCGAGCCGAGGTAGCCGTCCTGCTCGTACTCGCTCGTCGAGACCCCGGCCGCGTCGCGGAGCGAGCCGAGCAGCTGCGACTCGATGTCGGACGCCTGGGTGAGCGCGGTCGCGCGGGACTCGTCGGTCTCGTCGGCGAGGACGACGGCCACGACGATGCTGCCGTCGACGGTGTCGTCGGGGTTGAGATCGAGGTCGGCCTGGAACCGCACGCACCCGGCGAGGGCGAGCACGAGGATGCCGACGGCGAGGATGCGCGGCAGGATGCGTCGTCTCATGCCTCCCACCGTGGCAGAGCCGGGGCCCGCAGCAAAGCCGCGCGCGGGGTCAGTCGCGCGGCCGCAGCCGCACGTTCGGCAGCGCCGGGGCGGGCAGCGGCGGCCCCGGGTAGCCCTCGACGCGGCCGAAACGGCCGGCGGGGTCGCCGTCGTCCACCACCTCCGCCTGCCACTGGGCGCGGAAGGCCGCGACCTCGTCGTGGCTGCGGCCGACGAAGTTCCACCACATGACGATGGGCTCGCCGAGCGGCAGCCCGCCGAGCAGCACGGCGCGCAGCGGGGCGTCGCCCGCCTCGACCCGCAGCTCGGACTGCCCGGGCGGCAGGTAGCCGAGGTGATCGGCCGGGATGTCGACGCCGCCGAAGTGAGCGCGTCCGGCATCCACGAGCAGCCCGTATTCGAACCCGGCGTCCGCGGGCAGTGTCACGACCCCGCCCGCGGGGAGGTCGAGCTGCGCGCCGAGGAGCGGGCTGAAGGCCGTGACGGGGGAGTCGCCGCCGTCGAGCGAGCCGACGAAGACGCGGAGCACGGCGTCGCCGACCTCGATCGGGTCGGGGTTCGCGTGCTCGAAGAAGGGCGCGGTGCCGCGGTCCGCATCCGGCAGCGCGACCCAGAGCTGCACGCCGTGCAGGCGCTTCGTCGCCGCGGTCGAGACCTCCGAGTGCTGGATGCCCGCTCCCGCCGTCATGAGGTTCACCTGGCCGGGCCGGATGAGCGCGTGCGCCCCGGTCGAGTCGCGATGCTCGATCTCGCCCTCGAAGAGCCAGCTCACCGTCTGCAGGCCGGTGTGCGGATGCGGCGGCACGTCCATCGCGCCGGGGCCGCTGACCGGATCGGGCCCGTAGTGGTCCGCGAAGCACCACGCCCCGATGAGACTGCGCGCCCGCTGCGGCAGGGTGCGGCGCACCGTGAGAGCGCGCGGTCCGCCGAGCGGGACCTCGCGCGGCTCGAGCACCTCCGCCCCGGGTGACGGCTCGCTGACGCACACCGTCTCGGCGGGATCGTCGTCGAGGTTGCTCATGCTGGGATGCTAACCGCGGAGCTCCGGCTCATGCCGAGGCGACGGCGAGCTCCTCGCGCAGCGACCCCTCCGACACGTCTGGCTCGACGGAGCCGCGGCGAACCCGGCGTCGTGCACCATACCCCTCGATTCGTGCCTTGTGGCGGC
>JAEWKY010000035.1 GCA_023457615.1 Actinomycetes bacterium
GGCGAGCGCGGTGCGCCCCGCGGGGGTCGCCCGCGCCTCGAGGGCGAGGGCGAGGGCGTCGCCCAGCACGATGCGGGACTTCTCGAGCTCCGCGGGGCCGGGCCGGGCGGCGAGCCGGGCGAGCGCCACGAGCCGGGCGACCAGGTCGCCGGCGCTCTCGTCGTCCACGGGTTCTCCTTCGTCCGTCGCGAGTACGCTAGGCGACGCGAACTTGTCAGTCAATCTGACAGCCATCGACCCGCGTCGTGCGCGGCGGTTCCTGTCAGACAGCACTACAGTTGTCTCACCTCCGGGCAGGCCGCGAGGACCCACGCGACCGGGCAGCGCCCCGGGCGGATCAGGAGGAACGCACGATGGCCACGATGACGGTGACCCGCCATCCCCCGATCCGCGACCAGATCGCCTCCATCCTGCGCGCGGCGATCATCAACCTCGACTTCCAGCCGGGGCAGCTGCTCGTCGAGCGGGAGCTGTGCGAGCTCACGGGCGCCTCGCGCCCCTCCGTGCGCGAGGCGCTGCGCCAGCTCGAGGCCGAGGGGCTCGTCGAGTCGCGCAACGGCCGCGGCACGATCGTGCGCGTGCTCAGCGTCGACGAGGTGCGCCACCTCTACGAGGTGCGCGCCGAGCTCGAGGGGCTCGCCTCGCGGCTGTTCAGCGTGCGCGCCCAGCCCGCGGACCGTCGCGCCCTCGAGGCGGCGATGTCCGACCTCCGCACCGCGACGACCGACGGCGGCAGCGCGCGCATCCTCGCGGCGCAGGGCGCGTTCTACAGCGCCCTGTTCTCGGGCGCCGGCAACCCCGTGCTCGACCACGTCGTCCAGGGCCTCCAGGTGCGGGTCGCGCAGTTCCGCGCCCTCACGCTCACCGTGCCCGGGCGCGCCGAGGAGTCGCTCCGCGAGTTCGAGTCGATCGTCGCCGCGATCGCCTCGGGCGACGGCGAGGCGGCCCACCGCAGCGCCTCCGCCCACGTGCGCGCGGCGGGCGACGTCATGGCGAGCGTCGCCGCCGCCCGCGACGCGCGCTGACCCGACCGCCTGCGCGGCGGGCTGTCAGAGGCAGTCGAAGACGGCGTCGATCAGTCGGCGGGCGCGCGGCCCGTTCGTGCCCACGGCGTGCATCTTGTTGATCGCGTAGCCGAAGCCGAGGCGCTCGGCGCGATCCGCGAAGCCGATCGAGCCGCCGATCCCGTGGTGGCCGAAGGCCTCGGGATGCGGACCCATGTAGACGGCGTCGGGCGAGTTCAGCAGCAGCCCGAGCCCCTGCCGGTAGTGGCGCTCCTGGAGCAGCTCGACCATGTCGTGCTGCATCGTCGTCATGGTGTCGATCGCGTCCTCGCTCAGGAGACGCACGCCGTCGACCTCGCCGGCGGCGAGCGAGCCGTAGATGCGCGCGACCGCCCGGGCCGTGCCGTGGCCGCTCCCGCTCGGCATCTCCATCTCCCGGAACTCGGTCGAGTTCACCATGTCGGCCCACGTGCCGGGCGGGTTCTGCGCGAAGGCGAGCACGCGCAGCGAGTCCTCGTCCTCGGAGCCCTGCGCGGCGAGGAGCTTGGGCCCGTCGCTCGGCACGAGCGGCGTCACGCGGGAGTGCTCGCTCGCGGGCAGCCCGATCCAGTAGTCGGCGCCGAGCGGACCCGTGATCTCGTCGCGCACGAACTCGCCGACGAGCCGGCCCGTCACGCGCTTCATGACCTCGCCGAGCAGGTAGCCCTGCGTGTGCACGTGGTAGGCGGCCACGGTGCCGGGCTCCCAGAGCGGCCGCTGCCGTGCGAGCGCCCCGATCATCGCCTCGCGGTCGAACATCGCGCCGCGCCACAGGCGCTCGGGGTCGAGCACGGGCAGGCCCGCACGGTGGTCGAGCAGGTAGCGCACGGGGAGCTCCGACTTGCCGCCCTGCGCGAACTCGGGCCAGTACCGCGCGACCGGCGCGTAGAGATCGACGAGGCCGCGGTCGACGAGCATGTTGAACGCGATCGCGGTGATGCCCTTGGCGACCGACATCATGCACACGAGCGTGTCGCGCTGCCAGGCCCGGGTGCGCGCCTCGTCGGCCCACCCGCCCCAGAGGTCGACGACCGTGCGTCCGTCGACGACGACCGAGACCGCCGACCCGAGCTCGTCCTCGACGCGGTAGTTCTCGACGAAGGCGTCGGCGACGCGGGCGAAGCCGGGCTCGTAGCTGCCGTGGAGGGGAAGCGGCCGGCCGTCGAGCTCGGCGTCGCCGTGCGATTCCGCGATGTCCATTGCTGTCCTTCCGACGGCGTCGTCGCCGCGTTGCCGGGTTCGGTTTGACAACTATATTATCGTCAGACAACCGACAAAGCACCGCCGCTGCGGTCGACGAAGCACGGAGTACTCGATGGTGAACGCCGCTCCCTATCAGCTCGACCCGCGGGTCGCCGACCTGCTCGTCGCCGTCGTCGGCGACGACAACGCCCTGCGCGGCCAGGAGGAGCGCGACCAGTACCGCGACCCGTTCTGGCACCCCGAGGACCGCACCTACGACTCCTCGCTCGTGCTCTTCCCGACGACGCGCGAGCAGGTGCAGCAGATCGTGCGGCTCGCGCACGAGCACGACGTGCCGCTGTGGACGTCGTCCCAGGGCCGCAACAACGGCTACGGCGGCCCGTCGCCGCGCGTGCGCGGCTCGGTGCTCGTGAGCCTGCGGCAGATGAACCGCGTGCTGCACATCGATCGCGAGCTCGCCTACGCCGTGGTCGAGCCGGGCGTGAGCTGGTTCGAGCTGCGCGAGGCGCTCGACGCGTCCGGCAACGAGGATCTCTGGTTCTCGATCCCCGACCTCGGCTGGGGCAGCGTCATCGGCAACTCGCTCGACAACGGGATGACCTACGGCCCCTACGGCTCGGACTTCCAGAAGATCTGCGGGCTCGAGGTCGTGCTCGCCGACGGCGACCTCCTGCGCACGGGCTTCGGCGCGCAGGACGGCAACGAGGCCTGGCACCTCTACACGCGCGGCTACGGCCCCGTGCTCGACCAGCTGTTCTTCCAGTCGAACTACGGCATCGTCACCCAGGCGGGCATCTGGCTCATGCGCCGGCCCGAGGCGTACGCGCCGCTCTTCCTCACGATCCCCCGCAACGACCAGCTCGCGACCGCCGTCGACGTGTTCCGCGAGCTCCGCCTCGAGGGCATCGTCACCGGCATCCCGAGCATCCAGAACCTCGTCACGATGTCGGCGCAGTTCGACCACACGCGCGAGCTCTACCTGCGCGCGGAGCCCGCGATGAGCGACGAGGTGCTCGACGGCTACGCGCAGCAGACCGGCCTCGGGCGCTGGGGAGCGCGCACGGCGCTGTGGGGCGACCGCGTCGTCGTCGAGCACCACCTCGAGCGCATCCGCGACGCCTGGACGGCGATCGAGGGCGGCGAGCTCCTCTCCGAGCGCATCTACGCGCGCGACGAGTGGGCGGGCATCACGAAGTTCGTCGACAAGGTGCAGGCCGGCATCCCGAACCTCGACATCATCCAGGCGACCCCCGCCCACATCGGGCACGCCGGCTTCACGCCGGTGCTCCCGCTGCGCGGCTCGACCGTCGCGGAGGCCGTCGAGCTCATCCGCGGCACGATCGAGGAGGCGTTCGGCAACAACCACGTGTGCGCCCTGTACTTCCCGAACGACCGCTCGTGCATCGTCGTCAACAGCGTCACGTTCGACGTGACGGATGCGGCCGTCGCCGAGAAGGCGTACGCGACGATGCGCGAGCTCGTCGTCGACGCCGGCGCGCGGGGCTATACGGAGTACCGGGCGCACGTCGACGTCATGGACCTCGTCTCCGACCAGCTCGGCTTCAACGACCACGCCTACCGCCGGTTCACCGAGCGCATCAAGGACGCCGTCGACCCGAAGGGCATCTTCGCCGCGGGCCGCCACGGCGTCTGGCCCTCGCGGTACCGGGAGTCGTCGTGACGCGGATCGCGGGCGCCGCGGCGGTCGTCACCGGCGGCGCCTCCGGCATCGGTCGCGGCATCGCCGAGGAGCTGCTCGCCGCGGGCGCGCGCGTCGCGATCGCCGACATCGAGGCCGGCGCGGTCGAGAGCGCGGCGCGCGAGATCGGCGCGCACCCGATCGTCGCCGACGTGTCGTCGCTCGCCCACCGCGAGCGGCTGGGCCACGAGATTGTCGCC
>JAEWKY010000036.1 GCA_023457615.1 Actinomycetes bacterium
GGCCGCGGCCGCGCTCGAGACCGCGCCGCGCACCGACGAGCGGCTGCGGGATCGCGACCTCGGCATCCTCGACCTCGTGTCGCCCCACGGCATCGAGCGGCTGCATCCCGAGGAGTGGGCGCGTCGCCTGCGCGTCGGCAAGTTCTGGTACCGGCCGCCGGGCGGGGAGTCGTGGGCCGACGTCGCGCTGAGACTGCGCTCGGTGGTACCCGAGATCGTCGCGGGCGAGGGGCCGGTGCTCGTCGTCGCCCACGACGTCGTGGTCTCGCTGCTCGTCTACGTGCTGTGCGGCCTCTCCGAGCAGCAGGTCATGGACCTCGTCGGCGGGCGGCCCGTCGGCAACGCGACGGTGACCCGGCTCAGGTTCGAGGAGGGTGCGTGGCGGCTCGCCGACTTCGCGGCGTCCGGGCACCTCGCGGCCGAGCAGGTCCCGCTCACCGAGCACGCCGAGGAGGAGGGGAACGCGGATGTCGTCTGAGCACGGGGTGACCGACGAGCGGGAGGTGACCCGCGCGACGCTCACGAGGTGGCCGCTGCCCGACGGCGGCGACTCGAAGTACAGCCGCGGGCAGGTGCTCGTCGTCGGCGGGGCGGCCCGCTCCCCGGGTGCCGCGATGCTCGCCGGACTCGCCGCGCTGCGGGTCGGCGCGGGACGCCTCACCCTCGCGGTCGGCGACTCGGTCGCCACGGCCGTCGGGGTCGCGGTGCCGGAATGCGGCGTCGTGCCGCTGCGCGAACGGCGCGGGCACGTGCGCGGGTCGTCGATCGCGCAGGCCGCGGACGACCTCGCCGGCGCCGACGCGGTGCTCGTCGGGCCGGGGCTCGACGACGTCGACGAGACGGCGGCCCTCGTGGAGGCGCTCGGCGGGCTGCTCGGCGACGACGCGACGCTCGTGCTCGACGCCTTCGCGCTCGGAGCCCTCGCCACCTCCCCCGGCCTGCGCGACGCCCTGCCGCACCGCGTCGTCCTGACCCCGAATCGCGACGAGGCGGAGCTGCTGCTCGGGCATCCGCTCGGCGACGACTCCGCCGCGGCCGTGGCCGAGCTCGCCGACCGTTACCGCGCGACCGTCACGTGCTACGGCGACGTCGCGGGCGACGGCGAGTCGTGGACGGTCGAGCACGGCGGGTCGGGCCTCGGCACCTCGGGCAGCTGCGACGTGCTCGCCGGCGCGATCGCGGGCTTCGCCGCGCGCGGCGTCGATCCGCTCGGCGCCGCGGCGTGGGGCACCTACGCGCACGCGGTCGCGGGCGACCGGCTGTCGGCATCCATCGCCCCGCTCGGCTACCTCGCCCGCGACCTCCTGCCCGAGCTCACCCGGGTCATCGCCCCCACCGCGGGGTGAGCAGCGCGCCGCGGAGGTCACGCCCCGACGGCGGCCTCGGTCGACGCTCGGGAGCTCAGCGCGTCGGCGCCCGGCCAGACGATCCGCCCCCAGACCACGCGGGCGTCGACCTCGCGCCGGTTGAAGAACGTGACCTCGCGGGGGCCGATGAGCTCGACCGAGCTGCCCTCCCCGAGCGCCAGGGTGCCGGACGGACTCTGCACGACGATCTCACCGGACACGACGTAGATCAGCTCGAGCAGACACGTGCACTCTCCGCCGGGGTGACGATCGAAGCGCTCGCCGGACGGCACGTCGAAGCCTCCGAGGTCGAGCATGTTCCGCTCGCTCATCGAGTCCGGCAGCGTCCACGACGCCAGCATGGCCAGGGGCAGCTGCCGACCGAGGAGATCGTCCGCCGAGATCCGCAGCAGGTCGCAGAGCGTCACGAGCAACGTCACCGACGGGAGGCTGCGCCCGTTCTCGATCTGGGAGATGGTGCTGGCGGTGCACCCCGCGGTGTCCGCCAGGCTGCGCAACGACAGCCCGCGCCGGATCCTCACGCTCTGGAGTCGCTGACCGAGGGACCCGTCGGGGTCCATCCACTCGACCACGGCGCTGCGCTCCTCGGCTCGACTCGCGCGCTCAGTGAGCGAGGGTCATGACGATGAGCAGCAGGCGGGCGGCGTCGTCCGACGTGAGTACCACGTCGCCGCCCGAGGGGAGCGCGAAGGCTCCGCCCGGCGCGAGGACGCGGTCGCCCTCGTCGTCCATCGCGATCGTGACGGTGCCGTCGATCACGAAGCCCGCGTACTCCTCGCTCGAGGCGATGAGCCGCAGCGGCTCGGCGCCGAGCGTCACGACGCGGATGTCCTTCCAGGGTCCGTCCATCACCTCGGCGATGCCGGACTGCTCGGCCCGGAACAGGTTCACCTTGTGTGCCATGTCGATCGTCCTCGGTCAGTTCGCGGAAGGGGAGTAGTCCGGCAGGAGACTCGCGATGGCGGGCGGCAGCGCCTCGGCGACCACGAAGTCCAGGGGGATGTCGCCGATGTTCCGGATGCCGTGGCGACCGTCGAGCGGGGTCATGATCAGGTCACCGGGCTCGACCTCGAACACCTCGCCGTCGAAGGTCATCTCGCCGCGGCCGCGCACGATGAAGTAGATCTCCTCGGTGCGCGAGTGCACGTGCTCGCCGATGACCCCGCCCACCTGCAGCGAGTTGTGCTCGAACGAGTCCCAGTCGGCGTGGAGCATGAGGCCGGTCACGAAGCGCTTCCAGAGGTTGACGCCGGCGCCGCCGTGCAGCCCGATCATCGTCGAGGGCGAGCCCGTGTCGGACACGATCAGCGGCTTGGTCATGGGTACTCCTCGCATCATCTTTGAATGCCAGCTTCAAGTTACAGGCATACTTTACAAACCTCAACACCTGCGCCATCCTCATTTCGGTATTACTTAACACGCGCACCGCGTCATCAGAGAGGATGAACATGAGACTGGCCGACAAAGTCGCCATCGTCACCGGGGGAGCCCGCGGCATCGGCCGTGCCACCGCAGAGCTCTTCGCCGAGGAGGGTGCGCACGTCTACGTCGCCGACCTCTCGCTCGACGAGACCTTCGGCGCCGGGATCGAGTTCGTCGAGCACGACGTCACCTCCGAGGCGTCCTGGGCGACGCTGATCGACCGGGTTCGCGCGGACCACGGACGACTCGACGTGCTCTTCAACAACGCCGGCATCGTCGGCTCGTACGACCCGATCGACACGATCTCGATCGACGACTGGAACCGCATCTTCGGCATCAACGTGCACGGGGTGTTCCTCGGGTCGCGCGTCGCGGTACCGCTCATGCGCGAGTCGGGCGGCGGATCCATCATCAACACCTCCTCGATCTGGGGGATCGCGGGCGCCGCCGGTGTCGCGGCCTACACGGCCTCGAAGGGGGCCGTGCGGCTCCTGAGCAAGAACCTCGCGCTCAGCTACGTGGGCGACGGCATCCGGTCGAACTCCCTGCATCCCGGCATCATCGACACGCCGCTGATCGCCGCCCAGGACGCCGGCATCACGAGCGGCGTCGTCGAGGCGACGCCGATGAAGCGTCTCGGCACGCCGCGGGAGCTCGCCTACGGCGCGCTCTTCCTGGCGAGCGACGAGTCGAGCTACATGACCGGCGCCGAGCTCGTCATCGACGGCGGGTACACGACGCAGTGACGAAGGGGGAGGCTCGGGCGACCGGGTCTCCCCTCCCGTCAGCGGGACCCTGGCGTCAGCGGGACCTCCCGGCGTCAGCGGGGCCCGGGCGGCAGCGGGGCACCGGCGCCCCGCGACCGCCGACGCCGTCCCGGTCGGCGACCACCGCGTCGTGCTTGTGCAGCACGAACCAGATGCCCCGGGCCGGCACGGAGCCGAGGTTCTGGAACAGATGGGGGCGATCGGAGTCGAAGTAGAACGAGTCGCCGGGGCGCAGCTCGATGACGTCGAAGTCGAGCTTGAGCTGCAGCGCGCCCTCGATGAGGTACCCGAACTCCCACGCCGCGTGTCGCTTGAGCCGTCCGTCGACGGTGTCGCGGCCACCGGGCTCGTACGTCACGAGCAGCGAGGTCGCGCGCACGCCGCCACCGTCGGAGAGGCGTGACCACATCACGCCGGTCTCGAGCTCGATCGACTTCGCGTCGTCGGCGCGGATGACGGCGTCCTCGATGTCGGGCTCACGCGGGGGGGCCTCGAGCGGCTCCTGCGTGCGACCGAGAGGCTCGGCGGCGGCGCGGTCGAAGAGGTCGTCCAGGGACACGCCGAGCAGGTTGGCGATCGACAGGAGGCTCGCCACCGAGGGGTGCACCTTGCCGGTCTCGACCTGCGAGAGGAAGCTCGCCGAGATGCCGATCTGCGACGCGACCTGGGTGAGGCTCAGACCCCGCTCCCGGCGCAGCGCCCGCAGCCGCTCCCCGACGACGACGGCCGACTCGGACTCCGTCATGATGCCCTTCCATCCGGCAGCTCTCGCGCGCCTCACGGCCTCGACCACCTTACAGTAGGGATTAATTCGGGCGGCGGCCAGGCCCGGCTCGGCCGTAAGCCGGAATTAATCCCGGTGCGACGCGGGCCATTCGTCGGCGATGCGCTGGAATTCGGCGGCCATGTCGAGGAACAGCCGCTCGACGTACGGGTTCTGCGACGGCACGACGAGCCACTCGAAGACCCGGTCGTAGACCGCGAGGGCGTCACGACTGGCCTGCACGCCGAGCTCGGTCGGACGCAGCAGCACGCTGCGCCCGTCGCGCGGATGCGGCTCGCGCACGACCAGCCCGGCGTTCACGAGCCGGTCGACGAGCGTGGTCATCGCCCCCATGGTGAGCCGCAGGTACTCGGCGACGCGCTTCGGCGTCACCTCCGGCTCGCGGTTGATCAGCGAGACCGCACGGAAGTCGTTGGTGGGGATGCCGTACTCGTGCCCCAGCAGCGTGAGCACGCGCTCGTTCTGCATGCGCGCCTCGGCGAACGCCGCGATGAGATCGCGGACCGTGACGCTCCTCGGTGCGGCCATCGGGCTCCTTCGTCCCGACACAGTCTGCGGCATCAGCGTCCACGCGGCACCGCCTTGCGGTACTCCGGTGGCCACGAGTCGGCGCCGGCGCCGAGCTCCACCGCGCCGAGGATCGGCAGATGCGGCTGCCGCAGCAGCTCGCGCCCCATCATCACCGCATCCACTCCGCCCCGCCGGACGAGCTCGTCCGCGTGCGGGATCGAGGTGATCAGACCCACCCCGCTGACCCGGTGGCCGTCGGCGCGGATCCGCTCGGCGAGAGGGATCTGATACTCGGGCGCCGCGGGGATCACGGCGTCGTCCGCGATCCCGCCGGACGAGATGTCGAAGAGGTCCGCGCCGTCGTCGGCGAGCCAGGCCGCGACGGCGGCGGTCTGCTCGACATCCCAACCGCCGTCGATCCAGTCGGTGGCGGAGAACCGCACGAACAACGGGAGCGCATCGATCACGCCGCGGACGGCGCGGACGACCTCGCGCAGCACCCGCGCCCGGCCCTCGAGCGATCCGCCGTAGTCGTCGGTGCGCGCATTGCTGAGCGGCGATAGGAACTCGTGCAGCAGGTAGCCGTGGGCGGCGTGGATCTCGACCACGTCGAACCCGGCACGCACCGCACGACGCGCGGCGCGCGCGAAGGCGACCGGGAGGCGCGCGATCTGCGCCGGCGTCATCTCGAGCGGCACCGCCAGATCGCCGTGCGCCACGGCGCTCGGCGCCATCGTCGGCCAGCCCCCCTCGGCGGGCGGCACCGACCCCGACCGCGGATCGTACGTGCGCCAGGTCGACGCCTTGCGGCCGGCGTGCGCGAGCTGCACCCCCGCGAGCGTGCCGCGGCTGTGGATGAAGTCGGTGATCCTGCGCCACGGGCGGATGTGCCGGTTCGACCAGATGCCCGCGTCCTCCGGCGTGATGCGACCGCGGGGATCGACCGCCGTCGCCTCGGTCATCACCAGTCCGGCGCCGCCGCGCGCGAAGGCCCCGAGGTGCACGAGGTGCCAGTCGCCGGGCACGCCGTCGCGCGCGGTGACCGCGTACTGGCACATCGGCGCGACCCAGATGCGGTTGCGGAAGGTGCGTCCGCGGAGGGTCAGCGGGTCATACAGGCCGGGCAGCGTCGACCCCGTCCGTCACCGCGGCGACGAGTTCGTCGCGCGTCGCCCGCACCGCCGCGATGTCGACGTCGGCGACCCGCACGCCCTGGTCGAGGGCGTGGTACGCCGCGACCGCGGCCCCCTCCGCCATCGAGATGCCCGTGATGATGACCCGGGTCGAGGCATGCGCCTCGGGCGTGGCGCTGATGCAGCGGCCCACGGCCTGCACGTCGTCGAGACCGACCGGGAGCAGGGCCCGATGCGGGATCTCCGCCCACGAGCCGTCCTCGCTCCACGACCAGCGCTCGCCGTCGGCCGCGTGCAGCTCGATGGGCCAGGAGGCGTAGCCGATCCCGTCCGGGAACTCGCGGGCGCCGATGACGTCGTGCTCGTCGATCGTGTAGCGCCCGACGATCCGCCGCGACTCCCGCACCCCGAGCACCGAGCCGTGGAACGAGAGGTACGCGTCGCCGAACCCGGGGACGCGATCGCGGAGGAACCGCACGTACTCGGCGACCTGCCTCCGGCCCTCCATCTCGGCCGCCGTGAGGTCGTCGGGGTTCGCGAAGTCGTACCCCGCGATGCCCGTCATGTTGCAGTTGGCCTCGCCGGGATTGACGGTCGCGTAGAAGTTGCCCCCGATCCGCGGCAGCCGGAAGCCCTCCTTCGCCGCCTCCCGGGCGAGCTCGGCCGCGCCCTCGATGTCGGTCGTCCGCATCGCGTCGATGTCCACGTTGCCCATGCGGAAGACGAGCGTCGCGTTCTGCGCGGTCCCCGTCGCGGGGACGTCGACGGCGTCGCCGGCGAGGTAGGCGACGGTCGCGTCGCCCGTCGCGTCGATCAGCTGCGCGCAGGTGAAGCGACGTTCGCCCCCCACCGTGGCGACCCTGACCTGGTCGATCGTCCCGGCATCCGTGCGACGCACCTCGAAGACCGTCGCACGCAACAGCACGGTCACGCCGGCGTCGACCACCACCTCGTCGAGCAGACGGGCGAAGGCGGCGATGTCGTACGGCACGACATCCGTGTACCGGATCGGCAGCCGCATCGCGCGCCCGTCGGCCATGAGGCGGCCGACGAGCTCCCGTCCGAGCGCGGTCGGGATCTCGCGCCGGTCCGCTCCGCTCGTGTAGAGCCCGCAGAACGTGCCGACCGCGCCGCCCGTGCTCATGCCGCCGAGCATCGAGCCGTGCTCGACGAGCGCGACGGAGAGCCCGAGTCGGGCCGCGGTCACGGCGGCGGCCGCCCCGGAGGTGCCGCCCC
>JAEWKY010000037.1 GCA_023457615.1 Actinomycetes bacterium
GCGCCACCCGCGCGCCCGGCGGCCCGCGGCGCGCGCCCCCTCAGTAGACATACGGCTGCGCGGGCTGGTCGATGGGCGTCACCTCGGCCGGCACGAGCACGATCGGCTCGCCCGCGCCCGCCTCGGGGTTCGGCGAGAACGCGCCCGCGACCTCCACCCAGTCGTCGGTCGAGAACTCGTCCTGCCACCCGGGGAGCAGCATGGGCACGGCGAGCGGCTGTGCGTCGACGGCGCAGCAGGTCACGAGGAAGCGCGCGACGTAGACGATGTCGGGGTCGTCCGTCGGCACGAGGAAGCCGGAGAACGCCGCGGGCTTCCCCGTGAAGAAGTCGTCGCCGAGGCCCTGGTGCAGGAGCGTCGCCCAGTCCTTGACCGTGAAGGTCGTCGAGTCCCCGCCGACGAGCTCGGTCGTGTCGACGTCGGAGAGCGCCGTCGATCCCGCGATGTCGCGGTTGTCGGCCGTCGCCGAGGTGAGCGCGGCGGGCGGCAGCACGAGGAGCGCGACGACGGCGCCGACCACGAGGACGGCGCTGCCCGCGATCGAGCCCGCGGTGCGCCAGCGCGAGGCGGGCCTCACGGCGCGATCGAGCCCATGCCCGTGCCCGTGATCGTGCTCGTCGTCGTGGTCGGCGGTCCCCGGCACGACGAGGAACGCCGCGATCGACGCCGCTCCCCCGATCACCGCCATGACGATCGTGAACACGACGTAGCGGGGGTGGATGTAGAGCTCGAGCCGGCCGGTCGCGCCGAGCCACAGGATCGCGACGACCCCGATGAGGCTCAGCGTCACGCCGAGCCACCGGTTCCGGAACGTGTCACGCAAGGTTCATCGCCAATCCGATCGTCGCGGACGAGAGCCCCACGACGAGCGTGAGCAGCGCGAGGGTGCGCACCGTGAACGTCGTGCGCAGGAGCGCGAGCATCTTGATGTCGATCACCGGCCCGAAGAGCAGGAACGCGACGATCGCGCCCGGGAGGAAGGTCGAGCCGAACGCGAGGATGAAGAACGCGTCGACGTTCGCGCACACCGAGATCACGAACGCGAGCAGCAGGAGCACGAACACCGACCACACGGGGTTGGAGCCGAGCGTCACGAGCAGATCGCGCGAGACCCCCACCTGGATCGCGCCGGCGATCGCGGAGCCGACGAGCAGGGCCGGCAGCATCGCGGTGGTCTCGGCCGCGAACGCCTCGACGCTGCGCCGCCAGCGCCCGCCGGGCGCGTGGTCGTCGTGATGGCGGGCGCGCGAGCACGCCGCCGAGAACGACCGCGTGAGCAGGGCATCCGGCGCCGGATGCCGCGAGAACAGCCAGCCGACGAGGTTCGCGATGACGAAGCCCCCGACGATGCGGGCGACGAGGATGCCGTCGTCCCACCCGAACGCCTGATACGTCGTGAGGATCGTGACGGGGTTCACGATCGGCGCCGCCACGAGGAACGTCATCGCCTCGGGGACCGTCAGGCCGCGCATCATGAGCCCGCGCGACAGCGGCACGTTGCCGCACTCGCACACCGGCAGCAGCACGCCGAGCAGCGAGAGCACCGAGCGGCGCAGCACGGGATGGCGCGGCAGCACGCGGATCAGCCAGGACTCCGGCACCCACACCTGCACGATCGCCGCGAGCCCGATGCCGAGGAACACGAACGGCAGCGACTCGATGACGACGCTCAGCGAGAGCGTGACGAAGTCCTGGGCGGCGCCGGCGAGCTCGAGGGCGCCCGTGTCCGGGGCGAGCACCCGCAGCAGCGCGAGCCCGGCGACGAGGGCGAGCCCCGCGACGACGTATCTCGTCGGCGACGGACGGCGGGGCGCCTCGGTCTGCGGCACGCTCAGCAGGTCCGCAGGAAGTCGCCGAGCACCTGGCGCCCGAAGGCGAGGGCGTCGAGCGGCACGCGCTCGTCGACGCCGTGGAACATCGCCGGGAAGTCGAGCCCGGGACCGAGCTTGAGCGGCGCGAACCCGTAGCCCGTGATGCCGAGCTTCGCGAGCGCCTTGTTGTCGGTGCCGCCGCTCATCAGGTACGGCAGCACCGGAACGCCGGGGTCGAAGCGGTGCAGCGACGCGACCATGGCATCCACGAGGTCGCCCTCGTACGGCTCCTCGAGGCCGATGTCGGAGTGCACGACCTCGATCTCGATGTCGGGGCCGACGAGCTCCCGCACGCGCGCGAGCACCTCGTCCTCCTGACCCGGGAACGGGCGGATGTCGACGAGCGCCTCGGCGCGATCGGGGATGACGTTGTGCTTGTAGCCGGCCTCGAGCAGCGTCGGGTTCGTCGTCACGTGGATGCCGGCCTGGAGGAACCCGGCGGCCGAGCCGGCCGAGAGGATGAGGGCGTCCGGGTCGTCGGCGGGAAGACCGAGGATGCGGGACAGCTCGGCGAGCTGGGCCCGCGTCGTCGCGGTGAGGTGCACGGGCCACTCCTCGCGGCCGATCCGCGCGACGGCCTCGGCGAGCTTCGTGATCGCGTTGTCGCGGAACACCCGGGAGCCGTGCGCGGCCCCGCCGCGGGCGACGAGCTTGATCCAGACGAGCGCCTTCTCCCCCGTCTGCAGCAGGTAGGCGCGCTGCCCGGCGAGGTCGATCGAGTACCCGCCGACCTCGCTCACCGCGTCGGTCGCGCCGGCGAACAGCTCGGGATGCTCGTCGACGAGGAAGTGCGAGCCGTAGACGCCGCCGTTCTCCTCGTCGGCGAAGAACGCCACGACGAGCTCGCGCGCGGGCAGCTCCCCCGCGCCGAGGATGTCGGCGAGCGAGGTCAGGATCATGGCATCCATGTCCTTCATGTCGACGGCGCCGCGGCCCCACAGCATCCCGTCGCGGATCTCGCCGCCGAACGGGTCGACGCTCCAGTTCGCGGGATCGGCGGGCACGACGTCGAGGTGCCCGTGCAGCACCATCGCGGGGCGCTCGGGATCGCGGCCCGGCACGCGCGCGACGACGCTCGTGCGCCCGGGCTGGGAGTCGACGAGCTGCGGCGCGAGCCCGAGCCTCTCGAGCCGCGCGGCGACGTACTCGGCGGCCTCGGTCTCGCCCCGGCTCCTCCCGTTGCCGAAGTTGGTGGTGTCGAAGCGGATCAGGTCGCGGGCGACGGCAGCGGTGTCCTCGAGCTCCTCGGCCATGACGTCGAGGCTAGCCGAGGCCGGCGCCGGGCTCCCGGGAGGGCCTCTCGGGGCGAGCCCGCCCGCGCTCCTGCGCGAGCGGTGCGGGTCGCGGAGGCCGTCTCTCCGCGGGGCTCGGCGAGCCGGGCGGGTGGCATCCGACGTGCGCTCCGCGTGCTAATGTCGATCTTCGGTCGCCGCAACGGCGACGCACTCGCGCGGGTGGCGGAATGGCAGACGCGCTAGCTTGAGGTGCTAGTGCCCGAAAGGGCGTGGGGGTTCAAGTCCCCCTCCGCGCACGAGTGCGAAGGCCCCTGATCCGAGGATCGGGGGCCTTCGGCATTCCCCCCGCTCAGGCGGGCTGGATGTCGCGCAGCCGGGGCGCGACCTTCTCGCCGAACTCGGTGATGAACCCCGCGGGATCGGCGGCGGGATTGCGCAGCTGGACGTGCTGGATGCCGAGCGCCGCGAGCTCCTCCATGCGACGGAGGAAGGCGTCCGTCTCCGCCAGCGGATCGAGCGGGCCGCCCTGCGCGGTCTTCTCGAGGGTGTCGTAGTCGCGACCGAGGCGATCGCAGTGCTCGCGCAGCACGCGGAGCTTGTGCGCGACCTGCTCGGGGTCGTTCACGAGGAGGTTGGAGATGTCGGCGTACTGCGCGACCATGCGCAGCGTCTTCTGCTCCCCGTTGCCGCCGATCATGATGAGCGGTCGCGGGCTCGACACCGGCGCCGGCTGCGAGATCGTCTCGGCGAGCCGGTAGTGCCTGCCCTCGTACGGCCCCTCGTTCTGCGGGTCCCACATCTGGAGCGCGATCTGCAGCGTCTCCTCGAGGCGCTCGAAGCGCTCGCCGAGAGGCGGGTAGGGCACGCCGAGGGCGAGGTGCTCGCGCTCGTACCAGGCCGCGCCGAGGCCGAGGATCGCCCGCCCCGACGAGAGCACGTCGAGCGTCGTGACGATCTTCGAGAGCAGGCCCGGATGCCGGTAGGTGACGCCGGTCACGAGGGTGCCGAGCTTCACGCGGGACGTGTGGGCGGCGGCGAAGCCGAGGAGCGTGTAGCCCTCGAGCATCGGATCGTGCGCGGTGCGGAACTGCTCCATCTGGAAGTAGTGGTCCATCGCGGTGAACCACGATCCGCCCGCCTCCTCCGTGGCCTTCGCGGTCGCGGCGATCGTCGGGGCGATGCTCGCCGGCTCGCCGGGCAGGTTGAAGTCCATGAAGTGCAGTCCGAAGCGCATGGGATCCGACGTTACGCCTGTCGGGCGCCCGTGGCAGGATCGAACACATGTTCGAGTCGGGTGGGGCGGCGGCGGCCGCCGTCGCGCTCGATGCCGACGCGCTCGCCGACGGCTCCGGCTCCCCCGCCGACAAGGCGCAGGTCATCCGCGACCTGCAGGCGCGCATCCGGGGCATGCAGCGCAACCGCCTCGACACGCGGGCGATCCCGACCCACCCCGCGCTCGCCGACCTGCTGCCCGGCGGCGCGCTCGCGGCGGGCGGCCGGTATCTGGTGGCCGGGTCGACGACGCTCGCCCTCGCCCTCGCGCAGGGCCCCTCGGCGGCCGGCGCATGGT
>JAEWKY010000038.1 GCA_023457615.1 Actinomycetes bacterium
CTGGGGTAAAGGTTGGCGCGGGGCCGCCGGGTTCGTGTCCGGCGGGGCCCCGCTGGTCGTCACCGCGGAACCGTGGAACTACTGGTTCGCGGCGGCGAGCTTCTCGAGGTCGGCGAGCTTCGCCCGCAGCGTCTCGACGTCGACCTGCACGAGCACGGTCGCGCCCTTGTCCTCCTCGAGGAGTGCCTCGGCGACGCGCGGGTCGGCGTAGGCCGCCTCGAGGATCGCCCAGGCCGGGTTGTCGACGTCGTCCGCGCGGGTCGCGACGACGTTCGTGTAGGGCAGGTTCTTCTCCGACAGCGAGTCGTCGAGGTAGAGCGCATCCTCGGTCGTGATGCCCTGAGCCGGGTCGAAGTACGACGTGCCCACGACGACGGCCGCGAGGCTCGGGTCGTCGAACTGCTGCGGGATCGTGAGCGCCGCGATCGGCACGAGCTCGAGGTTCTTCGGGTTGGACTCGATGTCGTCGATCGTCGGGAACTCGCCCGAGTCGTCGGCGATCTCGAGGAAGCCGGCGGCTTCGAGGATGAAGAGTGCGCGGCCACCGTTCGACGGGTCCTCGGGGATCGCGACGCGGGCGCCGTCCGGGATGTCGTCGAGGTCGTCGAGCGTCGCCGAGAAGATGCCCCACTGCGTGATGAGCGTCGAGAAGACGGGAGTGAGGTCTTCGCCGTTCTGCACGTTGAAGTTGCTCAGGTAGAGGATGTGCTGGAACGCGTTGCCGTCGACGCTGCCCGCGACGAGCTCGGTGTTCGGCAGCACCCAGTCGTCGACGTTGACCCACTCGACGTCGAGACCGTTCTCGGCCGCGACCTCGGCGACGACATCCTGGAACGGGTTGTCCTCGGAGACCGCGAGCCGCAGCGAGAGGCGCTCCTGCTCGTCGGCCTCCGCCACGGGGCTGCCGGCGAAGACGCCGCCGAGGAACAGGCCGCCGACGACGAGGCCGGCGACGACGAGGGCGCCGAGCACGGCGAGGACGATGTTGCGACGCTTCCTGCCGCCGGCGACGGCGGAGCGGAGCTCGCTCGCGGCGGGCTCGTTCGGGGTTGCCATGGTGGGGTGCCTTCCGTGTGATCGGTCGAGGGGGTGGTGCGGGATGCCGGAGCAGCCCGGCGAGCACCCACGATGCGCGGTCGGCGGGAGGTTCCCAAGAAGGTTCCGAAATGCGTCGGTTCGTTGCGTAACAATCGGCGCCGAGCTCCCGTGCTGTGGCCGGATGGGGGCATGAGCACTCGCAGCGCGCCGAAGAGGATCGGGTTCAACCTCTTCGAGATGAACACCGTCGGCCACATCTCGCACGGCCTCTGGGTGCACCCCGCGAATACCCGCCACCGCTTCAACGACCTCGACTTCTGGACGGGGGAGGCCGAGCTGCTCGAGGCCGGTCTCTTCGACGCGGTGTTCCTCGCCGACGTCATCGGCGCCTACGACGGCTACCGGGACGGACTCGAGACTGCCGTGCGCGAGGCCGTGCAGATCCCGAGCAACGACCCGCTGCTCGTCATCCCGGCGATGGCCGCCGTGACGACGCACCTCGCGTTCGCCGCCACCTTCTCGACGACGTACGAGCCGCCCTTCGCGTTCGCGCGCCGGGCCTCCACGCTCGACCACCTCACGAAGGGGCGGTTCGGCTGGAACGTCGTGACCTCGTACCTGCCGAACGCGGCGCGCAACTTCGGGCTCGACGACGAGGTCGGGCACGACGACCGCTACGAGATCGCCGAGGAGTACCTCGACGTGCTCTACAAGCTCTGGGAGGGCTCGTGGGACGACGACGCCGTCGTGCACGACCGGGAGGCGCGCATCTACACCGATCCCGCGAAGGTGCGCTACATCGACCACGAGGGCGAGCACTTCCGGGTGAAGGGGCCGCACCTGGCCGAGCCGTCGCCGCAGCGCACGCCCGTGATCTTCCAGGCGGGTTCGTCGGATCGCGGTCGCGAGTTCGCGGCCCGGCACGCGGAGGGCGTCTTCGTGGGCGGACGGTCGCTCGAGGTCTATCGCGAGAACGTCGCCGACATCCGCCGCCGTGCCCTCGCCCACGGGCGCGACCCCCGGCACATCAAGACCTACGCGAGCGCGGTGATCATCGCGGGCCGTGACCGGGAGGAGGCGGAGCGGCGGGCCGACGAGTATCGCGCGCTGTCGAGCGCCGAGGGCTACCTCGCGCACGCGGGCGGCGGCGGCATCGATCTCGCGGCCTACCCCGCCGATACCGTGATCGACGACGTGCTCGCCGCCGAGGCCAAGCGCGGGCGCGACAACACCCAGTCGGGGCGCCGGTACTTCCGGCCCGGGCAGACCGTGGGCGAGGCGCTGCACGAGCTCACGCGGTTCGACAACAGCCCGTTCTACGTCGCGGGCGGCCCCGTCGAGGTGGCGGATGCGATCGAGCGCTGGGTCGCGGCGACGGATCTGGATGGCTTCAACCTGCGGCAGTTCCTCACCCCGGGCACGGCCGAGGCGTTCGTCGAGCACGTCGTACCCGAGCTGCAGCGCCGCGGGCTCTACCGCGAGTCGTACGAGGAGTCGACCTTCCGCGAGCGGCTCTTCGGGCCGGGCAACGCGCGGGTGTTCGACGAGCATCCCGCGGCGCGCTACCGCGGAGGAGCCGGGCTCGGGGCCTCGGTGCCCGTCGAGGCGGTGACCGCGTGAGCGTCTTCGACAGCATCGCCCTCATCGGCAAGCCGGCGGTGACGGGCCTCGAGCTGCGCATCGCCCAGGTGTTCGATCCGATCCTCGCCGACCTCGCGGCGGGGGCCGTCGAGCGCGAGCGTCAGCGCCGACTGCCGTTCGAGGAGGTGCGGCGCCTCAAGGTCGCGGGCTTCGGATCGCTGCGGGTTCCGAGTGAATTCGGCGGCTGGGGTACGACCCTCGAGGAGGAGTTTCGGCTGCTCATCCGCCTCGGCGAGGCCGACTCCAACCTGCCGCAGCTGCTGCGCGGGCACGTCGCGTTCGTCGAGACCCAGCGCGGCCTCCCCGACAGTCAGACCCGCAGCGAGTGGCTCACGCGCATCGCCGGCGGCGACATCCTGTTCGGCAACGCGCAGGCGGAGCGCTCCGAGTCGAGCGACGTGTCGACGACGCTCACCGAGCGCGACGGGAGGCTGCTGCTCAACGGCCGCAAGTACTACTCCACGGGCACGCTGTTCGCCGACTGGATCTGGTCGGGCGCGACGTGGGGCGATCGGCCCGTGGCGCTCGCCGTCCGTGCCGATGCGATCGGGGTGACCCGTGTCGACGACTGGGACGGCTTCGGGCAGCGCCTCACCGGCAGCGGCACGACGATCTTCGACGACGTCGACATCGATCCCGCGCACGTGCTGCCGTGGACCGAGAACGACGAGGGGCGTCCGCTCGCCTACACGCAGGCGCTCTACCAGCTCATCCTGCTCGCGACCCTCGCGGGCATCGCTCGTGCGGTCGTGCGGGATGCCGTCGCGTTCGTGAAGCCGCGCACGCGCACCTTCGGCATCCCGGGCACCTCGGTGCCGCGCGACGAGCAGCTCGTCCAGCAGATCGTCGGACGGCTCGGCAGCATCCGCTTCGCCGTCGAGTCGATCGTGCTCGAAGCGGTGCGCCGGCTCGAGAAGGCCGACGAGACCCGACGCCACGACGAGACGGATGCGCCGCGGTACGAGGCCGCGCTCGCCAGCGCGTTCGAGGCGCAGCAGGTCGTGCTGCCGCTCGTGCTCGAGGCCGCGACGCAGCTCTTCGAAGTGGGCGGCGCATCGGCGGTGGGGGAGTCGCTCGGGCTCGACCGGCACTGGCGCAACGCCCGCACGATCGCGTCGCACAATCCGGCGATCTACCGCGCGCGCATCCTCGGCGACCTGTATCTCAACGACACCCCGCCGACGGCGCAGCTGCGGCACACCCAGTCCGCCGCGGGCGCCGTGCCGGTGGTGGAGCGATGACCGTCCGCATCGTCGGGGTCTCCGGCTCGCTGACGTCGCCCTCGCGCACGACGGCGCTCGTCGACGCGGTGGTGTCGACGTTGGCCGCGCGGCTCGACGGCCTGGTCTCGTCGCGCACGATCGAGCTCGCCGGGCTGCTGCCCGACCTCTTCGCGGGCCGGTCGCGCTCCGAGCTCGGGGCCGGTGCCGAAGAGGCGCTCGCCGCGGTCGAGACGGCGGATGTCGTCGTCGTCGGGTCGCCCGCCTACCGCGCCGCGTATACCGGGATCTTCAAGCACTTCTTCGACTACGTCGGCCAGTACTCGCTCGTCGACACCCCGATCGTGCTCACGGCGACCGGCGGATCGGATCGGCACGCCCTCCTCGTGGAGCACCAGATGCGTCCGCTGTTCGGGTTCTTCCAGGCGCTCACCCTGCCGCTGGGCATCTACGGCAACGAGAGCGACTTCACCGACTACCGCGTCTCGTCGGAGGAGCTGCGGGAGCGCATCGACCTCTCGATCGCGCGCGCCGCGCCGCTCATCACCTACCAGCTCCGTTCGGCGCTCCCCGCCGCGGGGTGAGTGCCGCGCGTCGGCGCGGTGTGGTGAACCGCCCCCGAGCAACACCGCGTCCTTGCGCGCCCGGTTGTCGCAATCGCGCCCCGGAGTTGGCACGCGCGTGCAACAAACGGCAGCGGAAGGTCACTTCCGGAGAGAGGCCATCCAGGCTTCGACGTCGGAGGCGGTGCGCGGGATGTCGCCCGACAGCAGCTCGCAGCCGTCCTCGGTGACGACGACGTTGTCCTCGATGCGCACGCCGATGCCGCGGTACTCCTCGGGCACCGTGAGGTCGTCCGACTGGAAGTAGAGGCCGGGCTCGATCGTGAACACCATGCCGGGCTCGAGCACGCCGTCCATGTACAGCTCGCGACGGGCCTTCGCGCAGTCGTGCACGTCGAGTCCGAGGTGGTGCGAGGTGCCGTGGATCATGTACCGGCGGTGCCACTGGCCCTCGGCGAGCGACTCCTCGGCGGTACCCGGAAGCAGTCCCCACTCGGCGGTCTTCGCCGCGACGACGCGCATCGCCTCGGCGTGGATCTCGCGGAAGCGGATGCCGGGGCGCACGATCGCGCGCGCGGCATCCGCGGCCTCGAGCACGGCCTCGTAGACGCGACGCTGGATGTCGGTGAAGGTGCCGCTCACGGGGAGCGTGCGCGTGATGTCCGCCGTGTAGAGCGAGTCGAGCTCGACGCCGGCGTCCATGAGCAGCAGGTCGCCGGGAAGCACGGCGCCGTCGTTGCGGGTCCAGTGCAGGTAGCAGGCGTGCGGGCCGCTCGCGGCGATCGTGTCGTAGCCCACGGTGTTGCCGTCGATGCGGGCCCGGCGGTCGAAGGTGCCCTCGATGACGCGCTCGCCGCGCACGGCGGCGATCGCGGCGGGGAGGTCGGCGATGACCTCGTCGAAGCCGCGCTTGGTGGCGGCGATCGCGCCGCGCAGCTCGTCGAGCTCCCAAGCATCCTTCACGAAGCGCAGCTCGGAGAGGTCGCGGGCGAGCCCGGCGTCGCCCTCCTCCTCCACCGACTCGGCGTCGACCGCCGCGAGCAGCCGGCGCCCGTCGATCTGGTCGGTGAGCGCGTCGTCGGCGTCCCGCACGATCAGGGTCGACGCGTCGAGCCTGTCGAGCACGCCCTCGAGGGCGTCGAGCGGCGCCGTCGCGAGCCCGAGATCGGCGGCGACGTGCGCGAGCGACGGGCGCGGGCCGGTCCAGAACTCGCCGACCGCGGCGTTCGCGTAGAACTCGGTCGTGTCGCGCCCCGCCGCCGCGCGGAAGTAGAGGGTCGCCTCGTGACCGTCGGCGACGGGCTCGAGCACGAGCACCGAGTCGGCGACGGCATCCGAACCCCACCCCGTGAGGTAGGCGAAGGCCGAGTGCGCGCGGTAGGGGTGGTCGGTGTCGTTGGAGCGCACCCGCGCGGGGCCGGCGGGCACGAGCAGCCGCTGGCCGGGATGCTGCGCCGAGATGCGCAGGCGGCGGGCCGCGGCGTAGGGGGCGGCGACGCGCGGCGACGGCGTCACGTCGGGGCGGTCGGCCCAGCTCCCCGAGATGTACGAGCGGAACGTGTCGTCGCTCGGCAGGGTGGAGCGGCCGGAGCTGCTGAGGGAGGGGGAGGGCTGATCGGCCATGCCCCCATTCTCATCCCGCGGGTCGCAGTTGCGCGACGACGGGACGGTGGTCGCTGCCGGCGCCGTCGAGCGAGGAGATCACCCGGAAGCCGACGAACTCCCAGTTCGGCGTCGCCATGACGTGATCGATCGGGGCGCCGAGGAGGGTCGGCAGCACGGCGGGCCACGTGCCGACGGCCGCGTTCCCGGTGAGCCGCGCGCCGTCGCGGCAGCCGCCGAGGCCGCCGCTCGCGTTCGACGCGGCGTCGAGACCCGTGTAGTGGTCGAGGGTCGAGTTGAGGTCGCCGGCGAGGATCACGTTCTCGCCGCCGCAGCGCGCCGCGAGCCACTGCAGCCCCTGCCGCCAGCCCGCCATCTCGCCCGGGACGGGGGCGACGGGATGCGCGCCGACGATGACCGGACCGGTGCCGTCCCGCGGCACGGCGAGCACCGACGGCAGCGTCTCGGTGCCGCCGCGGCTGTCGTCGCGCGCGTAGTAGCCGAGCTCGGTCGTGATGAGCACGACGGTCGAGCGCGCCTTCGACACGTCGTCGTAGAGCAGATCGAGCACCTGCAGGTCGTAGCCGGACGCGAGCACCGCGGCGGCGACCGCGTCGCCGAATGCCCGGGTCGTCTCGGGCAGCACGACGATGTCGGCGTCCTGCGCGACGATGAGCCGCGCGACGGCGTCGACGCCCGGCATCTCGCCGAGGGTGTTCCAGGTGAGCACCGTGAGGTCGCCGGGCTCCTTCGCGGCGAACGTCTCGTCGCCCGCGCCGCGCGTCGAGAGCACGGCGAGCTGGATGCCGGTGAACGCGAGCAGGAGCAGCGCGAGCGCTCCGGCGAACCCGCGCAGCACGCGGGAGCCGAGCGCGACGACGGCGAAGAGCAGCACGCCGAGGATCGCGACGGCGGTCAGCAGCCCGCGCATGGTCGTCACCTGCACGACCCCGGTCTCGCGCTGGATGCCGATCAGCTGCGGCCACGCGGCGAGCAGCAGCACGACGCCGACGGCGACGATGAGCAGGGCGGAGAGCACGCGGCGGAACATGGCGGGTCGAGCCTACGATGATCGGATGTCCGTTCCTGTGATCGACCTGCACGCGCACAGCTCGGTCTCGGACGGCACGGAGAGCCCGGCGGAGCTCGTCGCCGCGGGGGTCGCGGCGGGACTCGACGTGCTCGCGATCACCGACCACGACTCGACCGCCGGCTGGGTGCCCGCCTTCGAGGCCGCGCAGGGCACCGGCATCACGGTGCTCCCGGGGATGGAGCTCTCGACGCAGCTCGACGGGGCGAGCGTGCACGTGCTCGCCTACCTGATCGACCCCGCGCATCCCGGACTGCTCGCCGAGACGGAGCGCATCCGCGCCGAGCGCCTGCATCGCGCGGAGGCGATGGTGCAGCGCATCGCCGTGGACTACGCCCTCGACTGGAACGACGTGCTCGCCCAGACGACGCCGGGGGCGACCGTCGGACGCCCGCACATCGCCGACGCGCTCGTCGCCCGCGGCCACGTGCCCGATCGCAGCGCCGCGTTCCAGAGCATCCTGCACTGGCGCGGCGGCTACTACCGGCCGCACCAGGCGCCGAAGCCGATCGAGGGCGTCGAGCTCGTCGTCGCGGCGGGCGGCGTGCCGGTGCTCGCGCATCCGGGCGGTCGCGGGCCGGACCGGGTCTTCACCGAGAAGCGCATCCGCGCGCTCGTGGACGCGGGGCTCGCCGGGGTCGAGATCCGGCATCGTGACAACCCCGCGTCGTCGCGCGCGAAGTGGCTCGACGTCGCCGCCCGATACGGGCTGCTCACGACGGGGTCGAGCGACTACCACGGCACGGGCAAGCCCAACCTGCTCGCCGAGAACACGACGTCGCCCGAGGACTACGCGCGCATCCTCGAGCTCGGCACGGGAGCCCGTCCGTTCGAGGGCTGAGCCGGAACGCCCCCGGCCCGCACGGCGTCAGCTCGTGATGCCGAGCTCGTGGATGGCCCGTCCGCCGCAGCCGGTGTCCTCCCAGCGGTAGGCGTCGCCCGCCCCGGTGCCGACTCCCGCGAGGGCGAGCCGCCAGCCGTCGGGCTCGTCCGCCGTGAGCACCGTGTTCGGCACCCGCGGGTCGTACCAGAAGCCCGCGTCGGCCATGCAGTCGACGACGATCGACTCGATCGACGCCCACTCCTGCACCTGCTCGGGGAACACCCGCCAGGCGTTGCCCTCGGCGTACGCGACGAGCTCGTCGCGCGTGACGGGCACGTCGTCGGCGCGCAGCACGTCCGCCCGACGCTGGCTCGGGAACATCCCCGTCGGCTGCGGGCGCGGCTCCCACGCCTGCGGCGTCGGCAGCGCCGTGGTCGTCGGCAGCGGATCGTACGGCGGGATCGTCGTCGAGAAGAGCAGTGCCCCGCCGGTCAGCCCTACGGCGAGCAGGCCGACGCCGCCGAGCACGAGCAGGAGGCCGCGGTTCATGCCGCCCTCCGCGGGGGCGCGAGGGTGAGGGCGACGAGGGCGGGGAACGCCGACACCGCTCCGAGCACGAGGAACCACCCCGTGAGCCAGGCGTCGGAGGAGTAGTTGTAGAGGGCGTAGTGCGCCGCCTGGATGGTCGCGCTCAGGGTCACCAGGATGAGCATCCCGAAGTGCACGGTGACGGCGGTCGCGACCGCGAGCCACAGCAGGCCCAGACGCCG